>CAZVSZ010000058.1:0-8448 GCA_964630095.1 uncultured Thermoplasmata archaeon
GGGGAAAGCATGCGCTATTTTCAAAAATTAAGAATAATTTAGTTGAGGAGGAAATTGAAAAAGGGGGGATAGGGGTTTATATTGAAGATGGAGTCGTATATTATGCAAATAAGGAAAGAAAGGAAGAAATAATGAAAGTCAAAGATATAAAATACTCTCTTGGTGGAGCATTGAGTGGAAACCTTGAAAATTCCCTTGCCTCAATTTTAATTGCAAAGTTGATGGGTGTGGAGAATGAAATAATAAAGAATGTATTATCTTCCTTAAATCCCGATGCTTTTTCAGGTCGTTTAAATATGAGGGAGTATAAAGGGAAAAAAATAGTTGTTGATTATGCCCATAATCCAGATGCCATATTGAGATTAAAAGATTTAATAAAATATATTAAGCCGAGAGAATCATGGTGTGTGATTGCCATTCCCGGTGACAGGGATGACTCGTTGCTTATGAAAGATGGAGAGTCAGCAGCCATGGTATTTGACCATGTTTTCATAACTGCCCGGGAGAAGGATTTGAGAGGAAGAGAAAAAGAAGATTTGCTGAATAAAATAGAGGAAGGTGCAAAGAGGGTAGAAGGGAAGGATATCAAGATTGTGGAAGATGCAGATGAAGCGATAAAAAGAGCAATAGAAGAAGCGAAAGAAGGAGATGTAATATTAATTCTTATGGGTTTGAATAGTGTAGATGAAATAAAGTTTATCAATTGAGATAATCAGAGAGAATATTTTAAATATTGAGCGACGATGATAAATTATCACGCTGAACCACCCACCCTCATTTTTTATATTTGCATGAAGATGCTAAAGATTATAATGGTGTTTTGCATACCCTCCTCTATGACCTCTGTATTTGAAAATAAAATAATAAAAAAGATAATTGAGGAATATAGGAAAATATGGGTTCTTGAACATGCACAGGGAGTTCTTGGGTGGGATATGGAAGTGAACATGCCAAAGATGGGGATACAGGAAAGAAGTGTTGCCCAGGGTGAATTATCAGTTCTCACCCACAGTTTCATTCTCAATCCGAAATTTGTGGAACTTGTGGATAAAGCAGGGGAAATAGAGAATCTGAATGAATATGAGAAAGGAGTTGTCAGGGTTTTAAAGAGAGATATAAGAATTAATAAAGCATTTCCACCAGAATTTGTAAGGGAAGTTAGTGAGGTAACGAGCAGGGCAACAATGGCATGGGAGCAGGCAAGGAAGAAAAATGATTTTAAAATTTTTGAGAACCACCTGGATAAAATCATGGTTCTGGAAAGAAAAGCCGCAGATTATCTCGGTTATGATGAATACCCATACGATGCTCTTCTTGATTTATATGAAGAAGGACTCACAACAAGGGATGTTGAATCAATGTTTCATCAATTAGAAAAACCACTTGCGGAAATTCTCAACAGGATTTTAGAGGAGGGAAGATTCCCCAGGAAACACCCACTTGAAAATGAAAAATATAAAAAAGAGAATATGGAAAAGGTTAATTTTGAAATCCTTAAATCTTTTGGATTTCCTCTTGGTGAGAGGTCAAGAATTGATGTTTCGGCACATCCATTTACAACGAGTTTTGGGGTTAATGATGTGAGAATAACTACGAGATATGAGGGATTTGATTTTAAGAGAGCATTATTATCCACTGTCCATGAATTTGGACATGCCCTATATGAATTACAGCAAAATCCCGAATTCCTCTTCTCTCCCATAATGGGAGGGGTTTCTCTTGGAATTCATGAATCGCAATCTCGTTTCTGGGAGAACATTATAGGCAGAAGCAAATCTTTTGTAAAGTTTATAAATCCAACACTCAAGAAAAGCCTTCCATTTATGGACAAATATGATGAGGAGGATTTGTATCTCTATTTGAATTCTGTCAGACCGGATATGATAAGAACAGAAGCAAGCGAGGTGACTTATAATCTTCACATAATTCTGAGATTTAAATTAGAAAAAATAATGATTAATGAAGGAGTAAAAGCAGATGAACTTCCGGAAATGTGGAACATGGAGATGGAAAAATTGATGGGGATAAAACCAGACAATTATAATGATGGAATATTGCAGGATATACACTGGAGCCATGGTACAATTGGATATTTCCCAACATATTCTATAGGAACGATATTCTCTGCTCAAATTCGCAAGTATATCCTTAACGCAATACCTGATTTCTATACAAAGGTGGAGAATGGAGAATTTGGAGAAATAAAAGAATATCTAAGAGAAAAAGTTCACAAATATGGAAAAATATACCCACCAAAAGAATTGGTGAAGAGAAGTTTTGGAGAAGGAATTAAAGGAGAATATTTCATAAATTATCTCAGAGAAAAGTACCTATAAAAAAATAAAAAGAGTTTTTGAATTTACAGATATTTTATCTTGCCACTCGGTCTGAACGCAAATTTCTTCTTGCTTGGTACATTGATTACTTCTCTGGTTCTCGGATTTCTTGCTTTCCTTGCTTTCTGAACTCTTCTCTCAAAGATTCCGAATCCAACAAGATTTACTTTCTTGCCATGGTTCACTTGGTCTATCACTTCTTCAACAAAAGTCTTTATTACCTCTTTTGTTTTTTTCTGACTCACACCTGTCTTCTTTGCTACATTTTTCGCCAATTCGCTTATTCCTACCATTTTTCTTCACCCCATTACAGGTATTGTAATTGTAGTATATATATTTTTTTGTTAGAATTACCAGAAAAACAAGTGAAGGATTGATTTATAAAAAGAACAACATATAATAAAAATTCGGCAAACCCTGAAAAACACTGTTTTTCGGGGTAATCCAAACAAGAAACAAAGTTTTTTATAGATTTCTCTATTCGGAATTGTGCATAAAAACAGGAAGAGGTATGAGAAAAGAATCGTGAGAGAAAGAATAGAAATTCTTTTCAATATGGCATACACGAAAGCAATAAGGGGAGATGAAGAGACTGCAAAAAGATATGCTGAGTTAATTTTAAAATTATCTGAGAAATATAATTATCGCATTCCGCAGTATATGAAGAGGTTTATATGCAAGAAGTGTCATACATTCCTAATCCCCGGGAAAACCTCGCAGGTGAGATTAAAGAAGGGAAAAATTGTGATAAAATGTCTCAAATGCGGGAATTATAAGAGGTATCCATATAAATGATTAATCAGTGGTTGTTTCCACTTGGAATAGGACACTATATCCCTTCAAAGTTGCATGGATCTTATCTGCAAACCAAATTGCATCTTTTACCGTAGCCCCGTTATCCCATTCATATACCATATCATAGGCTCCTGTGATTGGTTTGAACCCTAAAGACTGTAATCTGCTAACGATATCACTTGGTGGTGCTCCCTCGCTGTTAAATGTAACCTTTAGATATGTTTTCATGCTCATCAGAGGGTGATTGCATCACAGATATTTATTATTTTCTTATTGAATCCCTATGATATGGCGAAAGATAGATATGTGAGCACAGTATATGGGCAATGAGGTGAGAAATATGCCATTCCAACTTGATTTGGAAAATATACGATATGGAAGCGAGTTATTGAAGAGGGGATTTGCCAAGATGCAGAAAGGTGGAGTAATTATGGATGTTACAAATGCAGAGCAAGCAAAGATTGCTGAGGATGCTGGAGCAGTTGCAGTAATGGCACTTGAAAGAGTGCCCGCTGATATTCGTAAAGCAGGGGGAGTTGCAAGGATGGCTGACCCCAACAAGATACAGGAGATTATGGACACGGTAAGTATACCTGTTATGGCGAAAGTTAGGATTGGACATATTGAAGAGGCTCGTGCACTGGAATCTCTTGGTGTGGATATGATTGATGAGAGTGAAGTGCTGACGCCAGCAGACCCCTTTTTCCATATTGATAAGAGGGGATTTAAAATCCCTTTCGTGTGTGGATGCAGAAATTTAGGAGAGGCAGTTCGGAGGATATGGGAAGGTGCAGCAATGATTCGCACCAAAGGTGAAGCAGGCACAGGCAATATTATTGAGGCAGTTCGTCACATTCGGCTGGTGAATCGTGCAATTGAAGAATTGAAATACCAGGATGATGAAAGAATTTACAAAATTGCGGAGAATTACTCTTATGCCTATGTAAAACTTCTTTTAAAGGTCAAGGAATTTAATGGTTTTCAGCAGACAGTTAATAAGAACGAACCCGTTTATGAAAGATATACTCTCGGTGAGATAACAGATGGGCTTTATAAAGAATTGATGGAGATAAAGAAACTCCAGAGATTACCTGTGGTTAATTTTGCAGCAGGGGGTGTGGCAACACCCGCAGATGCAGCACTGATGATGTCTCTTGGTGCAGATGGAGTATTTGTTGGCTCAGGAATATTCAAATCCCCGAATCCAGAGGAGATGGCACATGCAATAGTTGAAGCAGTGATGAATTATGATGACCCCGAAATAGTCGCAGAAGTATCAAAGGGACTTGCAGGAATGAAGGGACTTGAAGTTTCAAACCTTGAAGTGAAGTTGCAGGAAAGAGGATTGTAAGAAAAATGTTTAAATCTTAAATCAATTCTCTATTTATGGGTATAGAGAATGTGCTTCATGAGGAAATCCTTAGCGTTAATCGGGGCATAATAAAAAAGAGAAAGAGATTGAGTCAATTGAAAAATGACCCAGTGATAGAGAATGTGAAAATTGACGAGAAGTGCATAGAGGAAATAACGAGGAAAAGCATACTTCCAGAGGATAGCATTCTTCTCCCCATAACTTTTTTTATTCCATCCGGTCTCTCAGAGGGCTATGTTGTGGATGAAAGGGATGCTCGTATTGTTGAGTTATTCGTAGAGGGTATTCAAAAAAGAGACAACAAATTTTGGATAAAAAAATACAGGATAAGGGAATTGGTAAATAGATACAGAGGATGTTTTCAGGTTATTATTCTCCCATAGGAAAGAGATACAACTGCTTAATTACAAAAGGTTTATATATTGTAATCATTTAAACCCCTGTTTGGTGGTTTTATGGAATATACGAGATTTGAAAAGGCACGCATAATCGGCGCCCGCGCACTTCAAATTGCTATGGGAGCACCTGTTTTAATTCACATTCCGGAGGATATTTATGACCCCCTTGATATGGCAATTTATGAATTTGAAAAAGGTTTTGTTCCAATAACAGTTAAAAGAAGGGCTAAATAACGAATTTCTCACCATTTCTTGGCAAAAAAACATCAAAGTCTCTCTGTTTTAAATCATCTCTAAGCGCTTCTCTATTATCCCCATGCATTAAAATTATTTTTTCTGGAGAGCATTTTTCAGCAAATTCTATAAGTTCGCTGTGTCCAGCATGTGCTGAGAAATCAAAGAATTTTACTTTATTATTTATTTTCTCTTTCACGCCGTATAAATCAAGTATTCCCTCATCCATTAATAATCTTCCATTTGTTCCCTCTACCTGATATCCTGTAAGCAAGATTTCATTCTTTGTATAATCCTTGAGATGGTTTATGTAATGAAGAACAGGACCCCCCTCAAGCATGCCACCAGTGGTAATTATTACATCCCCTTGCAATGCCCTTCTTCTATCGCTTCTTCTCCTCACTATGTTTATTCTATTTTTTGCCCTCCTCAGTTTTTTGGCTGACCTAAGATACTGTGGATAATGAAGATATATACTATTCACAAATTTCCCCATTCCATCAAGCCAGATTTCATGCTCGGATTTTTCAAGAACCATCATAATTTCCTGTGTTCTTCCAACAGCAAATGCTGGGACAATTGCCTTTCCTCCTCTCCCAACTATTTCGTCAATTTCATCTAAAAATTCTTTTTCAACCTCGTCCCGATTCGGATGCTCTCTCCCTGCATAGGTTGATTCCATGAAAAGAATGTCAGTTTTTACAGGCTTTGCACCCCAGACAAGATGTGTATTTACCGTTTGAATATCTCCCGTAAATAAAATCTTTTTTTCATTTACAACTTCATACATTGCACTGCCAGGAATATGCCCTGCGTTATGTGGAATTACCTCAGTATTTCCTAATTCTATACCTTTTGAATAATCGCATGGAATCATATTATCCATTAAAATCTCAATATCATTTTTTGTATAAGGGACGGGAAAACCTTCCAGATTTGCCACCTTGATTGTATCGTTGAGAAGGAGAGGAATAATACCAATAGTTGCTTCTGTCGCATATATATTGATATCATATCTTGAAGATAGCCATGGAAGCATTCCAGAGTGGTCAAGATGCGCATGCGTGAGAAAAGTTGAATCTATTGAGGGGGGCTCAAGAGGGTATGTTGGGGGTTTTGAGGGAGTTAATCCATAATCAAATAGAAGTTTAACTCCCTGAATATCCAGGTATAAACCCAAACTTCCGATTTCTTCTGCACCACCAACAAACATACCGGATATCATAAGGGGGCTTATGGGGGATAGTATATAAACTTTCTTAAAGATTAGAGAGATTTGGAAAGATTTTCTATAGTTCCTGTTGAAAGTTTATATTCCTCCCTATTCCCACTTTCATAGTATCTGTTTGTGTAATCTTTAACGAAAAGAGTTATTGAGCCAGATATTATGAAAACCAAGAGTGTGTTTATGAAGTATAATATGGCAAATGAAACCATATTAAAATCATTTGAGAAAATGTAAAATATCCCATAGAGTATGAGATACAGAATGATCATTTTTATAAAGAACCCCAAGGCCTCTGAATTTTTCCTTGTGAATTTCCAAGAATATATAAGTGAGTTAATCCCTCCAATATTCTCTGAAAGGGCTATATAAGATGGTGCTGCAAAAAATCTGTAGCCGATATAAAGTATGAAAATAAAAACAATTAATATCCAGATTATAAGACAGGCAGTTCCACCGACAACTGCAGCGCCAATACCGAAAATAGTGAGGAATAATACAAGTGCCACAAGTATAATAATATACACGAGATTGTAAACAAAAAATGCAGGATATTTTTTAATATTTGAGAAAGTATTTTTAATTGGTGCTGAATACATTAAAGATTGCAAAATAGGATAAATAAGAAATGATAAGCCAAATCCCATCCAGTAAATACTGTCCTTTTTGTTAATTGTATTGGGCATGCTATTTAGAGCAGAATAGCCAGTGAACATAGTGAGTAGAAGAGAGAGAACATACACGGTAATAAAGGCAAGAAAGCCATCTTTTGTTTTCAGGGCTCTCCAACTTGAGAATATCCCCGGCAATCCGTACATCCCCAAACTTCTCTTTAAATTATCCTTTAATTCCACCATGCGAAAAGGGATTATTTACTCATATATCCTTTTTTCTATTTTTGTATTCAAATTCTTTTGTCAGTACCCTTGCAGAGATTTTGAAAATGCTCTACACTCTCAATGGGTCCTTTAACAATCAATATATCCCCCCCCTTAATTGTTGTGTTCTCCGTGGGTCCAAATAGCCATTTTTTATCCCTTTTTATTGCTATTACCCACATCCCTGTTTCACTTGCCAGATTTAATTTTCCCAGCGTTTTGTTCACCAGCACACTATTATCCTGAACCTTTCCAAGCACTATTGTTATGTCGCTTTCCCTTATACTCTCCCGTATTATCGGGTGTGGCTCAATATTACGAAGAACAACATCGGCAATCTGTGTTGCGGAATCTGAAATTGCTTCAATGCTCGTGGCAAGTCTTATTATTATGAGTGCCTTTGTTGGATTCTTTTCATCCACAGCCTGCTTAACTGCCTCCTCCTGAATTCTGTAATATGTTTCATCAATTTTCTCCTCAAGATATTTCACTTCCTCTGCAATCTCCTTGTTGTTGTAAATGAGCGATGAATATGCAAGGTCAATCATTAATTCTGATATATTTTTCATCTCAATGAGCATTTCTCCTAATCCCAACTTTCCTCACCCCTTGCAACTCTATCAAGGAATTTATACCCATCCTCAGTGCCACGAATTATGAGTGCATCATTGGATTTGAGTCTAACATCATCCTCCGGGTCGTATATCCACATTTTTCCCCTCTTAATGGCTATTATCCTAACTCCACATTCTGCCTCTATATTCAACTCCCCAATTTTCCTATTCACTATACTTGAATTCTTACCTACTATTACAGCATGAAGTTTCTCATCTGCCTTTATAAATAAACTTGGCAAAAATGGACGCATTGTTATATCCATATCAAGAAGATAAACAATATCAGTGGCTGCATTTGCAATTGTTTTTGCAGAATCCGCCACTTGAAGAATGCCGGAAAGTTTCTCTGCCTCATCCTCGTTATTTGCTGCAAGCATGGTTTTTATCCTTATTTTGTATATGAGGTCGTCCATTTCACCCTCTAATTTTTTTACCTCCTCCGCCATGTCCTCACTATCAAATATCAGTGCTGAATATGCAAGATCCACTATCAATTCTGATTTCTCTTTTATCTCCACTAATAGGTCTTTCACACTTTCCATTGGTAGGGCATAGAAAAACAATTGATATAATCTTTTCGCCTTCTAAGAACC
>CAZVSZ010000059.1:0-8025 GCA_964630095.1 uncultured Thermoplasmata archaeon
ATATTTTTGTTCTAATAAATAATACTTTAACAACAAATCCACATGATCCAGATGTCATTGGACCATTTGTTTCAAACGATGTCATTGTTCATGATCATATAGGTAGTTATGCAATTGGATGGAATGCAACATTAAAAGAATTTGGTTTTGCAAATTCACAATCTGTTTCAGCAATAACAAACCCCAACGGCGGATATCCATACTTCTACAATACTTTCGTGCCAACTTATCCTAGGTACATGGAGAGAAAACTAAGTAATTCTGGAACACAATATATGAATATTCCAGGAAATTCAGATCCTCCTTATAATAATAGACCCGGTATAATAATGATTTCCAACATTACTCCCATAAAACCAATTGCAAGGGAAAATATTGGAGCAATGATTGATAACATGTACAATATTCCATATGGAGCAATAGATAACCCACCATATCAAAAATTCTACCTAACTGGGAACCAATTTGAACCAATTTATAGGGCGATTCCGGTTGATAAACCAGTTAGTGGAGAACCAACAGTTCCAGAATTCGGCGATATTCCAATTTTAATAATTGTTGCTTCCTTTTTCTATCTGTTCGGGAGGAGAAATAAACTGAAAGTTTTATAATGTAGAAATATTTAAAGATTGATGCTTCCAGTGATAAGAATAATTAAAATTCTCGCTCGGAAAATAAGGAAAAAGCCACATATAAAGACAATAATCATTCTTCTAACCATTACGATATTAACTGGAACATTTGGATTTTCTTATTTTGAAAATGAGAGTTTATGGGATTCGTTCTACTGGACAATTGTTGTTATAACAACCGTTGGATTTGGAGATATATATCCTGTAACATTCTGGGGGAGAATAATATTCTTCCTGATTGCTGTTATGGGAATAAGCACAATAACGATTATCGTTGGAGAGTTTGCATCCTATATAATGGAGGGAAAACTTATGGAGTTGAGAGGACTGAAAAAAATTGAAAGGAAAAAACATGTGATAATAGTGGGATGGAACAGGAATACAGAGTCAACATGGAAAGAATTAAAGAACAGGGGCATAGAAACACTTGTTATAGATAATAATATTGATGCAATGGTAATGAGGGAGAAGGGAATTCCATTTATTTCAGGGGATATAGAGAATAGCGAGACTCTTGAAAAGGCAGGTGTGAAAAATGCAAGGGCAATACTTATAGCCTCAGGGAATGATGAAACGAGGATATTAATTGCCCTTAAAGTTAAGAAAATCAACAGGGAGATAAAAGTGATATCTCTATGTTCAAGCAGAGATAACATGGATCCAATGAAGGATGCGGGGATAGATGTCATAATTCCAGCTGGTGACATTGAAGGAATACTCCTTGCAAATGCCATAGAAGAAGAGCCAGTTGTGGATTTTGTTGTTGATATATTGGAAGCGGGAAAAGGGCTTGATGTAAATCATTATATTGTAAAGGGGGATTCAAGATTATTGAATATTGAGGGTAAATTGGATGGAAAGCCAATAGCAATATATAGAGGAAATGAGGGGATTATAAACTTTGATGACAATTTCAATGTGAAGAAGGGAGATATTATAATCCTGCTAAAAAAGATAAATACAAAATTTAAATATTAGTTAAGTATAGCCCATTAAGAGGTGAATTGAATGACATTGATTGAGGACATTGATATCAGAAAGATACTAGATTCGCGGGGAAATGCGACAGTTGAGGTTGATATTTATACTCTTAATGGATTTGGGAGAGCGGCAGCACCTGCGGGGAAATCAACGGGAAAGCATGAGGTTAAAGCATATCCTGATGGGGGTATAGACTCTGGAATAAAATACTTCAAGGATAGGATTGATAATTTCATAGGTATGGATTCCATGGATCAGGAAAGTGTAGACTCACTTCTTCATGATATTGACACTACCGAAGATTTCTCAATGCTTGGGGGAAATATTGCGGTTGCAGTTTCAATAGCGAATGCTAAGGCGGCAGCAGATTCACTTGCTCTACCTCTATACAGATATCTTGGAGGAACTTATGCAAATAAAGTGCCAAAGCCTGTGGGTAATGTGATTGGAGGAGGAAAACATGCAACTGGTGGAACGACTATTCAGGAAATGCTCTCTGCAGCCCTTGGAGAACATGCAAAAGATAATGTATTTGCAAATGCAGAAGTACACAGGAGAGTAGGGGAAAAATTGAAAGAGAAATTTGCGAATGTTCCTTTGGGACTTGGTGATGAGAAGGCATGGATTGCTCCACTTCAAGACGAGGAGGCAATAAGAATTTTGTGCGAGGTAATTGAAGAGGTGGATAAAGAATACAACTTTGAAATCAAGCCCGCTCTGGATTTTGCAGCATCCTCATACTACAGGGATGGGTTTTATCACTATAAAAACAAAAAATTGAGTGTGGGGGAGCAGATTGAATTTGTTGAAAAAATTGTGAGAGACTATGGAATTTACATCGTTGAGGACCCACTTCAGGAAGAGGATTTTGAGGGATTTGCAGAATTGACAAAGAGGATTGGTCATCTCGCTTACATTGTTGGTGATGATATTTTTGTAACAAATGTAAAAAGATTAAAAATTGGAATTGATAAAAATGCTGGAAATGCAGTATTAATCAAGCCAAATCAGATTGGTACGATAACAGATATGTATAAAGCAATAAAATTGGCAAAGGAGAATGGATATGCATGCATGATTTCCCATAGAAGTGGAGAGACTTGTGATAATACAATTTCACATCTTGGAGTTGCGTTTGGATGTGAATTTATAAAGACTGGAACAATTGGGGGAGAGAGAATTGCAAAGTTGAATGAATTAATAAGAATAGAAGAAGAGATAAAAGGTGATTGAAAATGGGAGAATTGTTGGTTGATGAGGACACATATCTCACATCTGGTGTGCACATTGGAACGCAGGTAAAAAACAAGGATATGGCAAAGTTCATATACAAGGTAAGAAACGATGGCTTGTATATCCTTGATATAAATAAGACAGATGAAAGGGTAAGATTGGCTGCAAAATTTTTATCAAAATATGAGCCTAAGGAAATACTTGTTGTTGCACAGAGGCAGTATGGGCAGAAGCCAGCAAAGAAATTTGCAGAAGTAATAGGAGCAAAAGTTGTTGCAGGTCGTTTTATACCAGGAACACTTACGAATCCAAATCTTCCAGAATATATTGAACCAAAGGTTATTTTTGTAAATGACCCTTCTGCGGATTCTCAGGCACTTAAGGAAGCTGTAAAGACAGGTATTCCTGTGGTGGCATTATGTGATGCAAATAACAGAACCAGTTATGTAGATTTGATAATACCTACAAATAATAAGGGTCGCAGGGCTCTTGCATTGATTTACTGGCTCCTTGGGAGAGAGATACTCAAGGCGAGAGGCGAAATAAAGGGTGATGATGAATACAAATATACCATTGATGAGTTTGAGGCACCGTTATGAGAAGGGCAGCAGTTGCAGGGCAGTTCTATCCCAGCGATAGAAAAGAGCTTGACTCTTTAATTCACAATCTTTTTATTCATCCTCTTGGTCCAGGAAAAGTTCCCAGTTTGGTTGGAGATGGTCCCAGAAGGCTCATTGGTGGAGTAGTACCGCATGCTGGTTATATTTATTCTGGACCTGTAGCATCACATTTTTATTATAACCTTGCTCTTGATGGCTATCCTGAAACATTTATAATTATAGGTCCAAATCATTACGGTGTTGGCTCCGGTGTGGCAACAACTTTAGAGGATTTTTCCACGCCTTATGGAGTTGCAAGAAATGATAAGGAACTGGCAAAAAGAATTGCTAAGGGAATTGTGGATATTGACCCCACTGCCCATGTTTATGAGCACAGTATAGAAGTTCAAATTCCATTCCTGCAATTTTTCAGGAAAGAGATAAAAATTGTTCCAATAACAATGCTGCTTCAGGAATATGAAATTGCTGTGGAACTGGGAAATATAATAAAGGATGAGATTGAAGGAAGGGATGTTGTAATAATAGCCTCCTCGGATTTTTCGCATTATGTTCCAAAGAATGTGGCGTATGCTAATGACCATCTTGCAATTGATAAAATTATAAAGAGAGATGTAAGGGGATTGTACAAGACAATATACGAGCATAACATAACAATGTGTGGATATGGACCAGTTTCAGCAATGCTTACTGCCACAAGGGGCAATGTGAAATTATTGAAATATGCAACAAGTGGTGATGTTCATCCAATGGATGAAGTTGTCGGATATGCAGCAATAAAGGTTGAGAAATAAAAATCCTCTGCACAAATTTTAAATTATTTATCTGCATCTCCATGCAAAATTTAAAGAGGTGATTGTATGGCAAAAAAGAAAAAAGAGAGTATTGAAGAAAAATTAACAAAAAAATCAGAGAGCATGTGGTTGAAGTTGAAGAAGAAGGAAATAAAAGGTGCAATGGATTTTTCAGAGGACTATAAGAAATTTCTGAAAGAAGTTAAGACAGAGAGAGAAGCAGTAAGATACATGATAAAAGAAGCGGAAAAAAGAGGATTTAAAAACCTAAAAAATATGAAAACTCTCAGCCATGGAGATAAGTTCTACATAGATAACAGAGAGAAATCCCTCGCACTGGGAATTGTTGGAAAAAAGCCCTATGAAGGTTTCAGATTAGTTGTGTCCCATATAGATGCTCCACGCATAGATATGAAGCCGAATCCGTTAGTGGAGGATAAGGATTCTTCACTTGCTCTTTTAAAGACGCACTATTATGGAGGGATAAAGAAATATCAATGGGTTTCAAGAGCACTTGCACTGCATGGTGTTGTATATACAAAAGATGGAAAGAGAGTTGATATTAAAATTGGGGATGAGCCTGATGACCCAGTGTTTGTTATGCCTGATTTGCTTCCACACCTCGCAAGAAATGCCCAGGGTGATAGAAAATTATTTGAGGGAATAAAAGGCGAAGAAATGCAACTTGTTGTGGGAAATATACCAATAGATGACAAGGATGTAAAAAATAAGATAAAGACCTATGTCCTAAAATGCCTCAATGAAAAATATGGAATCAGTGAGGAAGATTTCAATACTGCGGATATAGAAATTGTTCCAGCAGGTGAGCCAAGGGATGTTGGGTTTGATAGAAGCATGCTCGGGGCGTATGGGCATGATGATAGAATATGTGCATATACCTCTTTCAGGGCAATAATGGAGATAGAGAATCCAACATACACAAGTATATCATTCTTCTACGATAAGGAAGAAATAGGGAGCGATGGAAATGTTGGCGCTCAGAGCAATTTTCTTGAATATGTTCTTGCAAAGGTTCTTGATGTGATAAATCCAAAGTATTCCCATGCTGAATTTTTGGAATCCCTCTATAAAACAAAAGCCCTAAGTGCAGATGTGAGCGCGGCGATAAATCCAATATTTAAAGATGTGCATGATATCTCAAATGCTGCTAAAGCGGGGTATGGCGTTGTAATATCAAAATATACAGGGCACGGGGGAAAATACGGTTCAAGTGAAGCCACAGCGGAATTCATGTCCGAAATAAAAAGATTATTTGAAAAGAATAATGTGCCTTATCAAGTTGCAGAATTGGGTAAGGTGGATGAAGGTGGGGGTGGAACCATAGCCAAATTCTTTGCGAGATATGGAATGGATGTGGTGGACATGGGTCCAGGGATCATATCAATGCACTCACCATTTGAAATCGTGAGCAAGATGGATGTTTGGAGTACATACAAGGCATATAAAACATTCTTATCTCAATAATTTTTTTCTTTTTATTAATTGCATAGAAATGTGATTTTTCACTAAAAAATTTAAATATGGATTTTCAATATTGTGCTCTATGAGCAATGTGATAAGAGTTCATATTACATTTTCAGGTCATGTTCAGGGAGTGTTTTTTAGAGCATTCACTAGGGAGAATGCGATTAAATTAGGGGTAAATGGGTGGGTTCGTAATCTTTCAAATGGGGATGTAGAGGCAATTTTTGAAGGGGAGAGGGAGAAGGTTGATAAATTGATATATCTGTGCAGATACATGCATCCTTATGCAAGAGTGGATGGTATTAAAATGGAATATGAAGAGCCAAAAGGTGAGAGAGTATTTGAGGTGAGGTACTGATGATAACTCTAACAACAGATTTGGGATATGAAGACCACTATGTGGGTGTAATGAAGGGAGTTATACTGAGAATAAACCCAGAGGCAAAAATTGTTGATATATGCCACAATGTGAGAAAACATGATGTAAGGCATGCATCCTATATTCTCAATGCAATAATTGATTACTTCAAGAATGGAATTCATGTGTTTGTTGTTGACCCTGGAGTTGGAACAAGGAGGAGAGGAATCGTAGCAAAATTGGATAATGGTTATTATATAGGTCCAGATAATGGAATATTAACCCTTGTGGAAGAAAGAGTAAAAGAGGTATATGAAATAACATTAGAAGGAAAGAGCAAAACATTTCATGGGCGTGATATTTTCGCACCAATGGCAGCATATATCGCGCTGGGAAATATGAAATATATGAAAAAAGCGGAAGGTTTCATAAAGTACAAAATTCAGAAACCAGAGAGAAAAGGAAATAAAATAATTGGAGAAATAATACATATTGACCATTTTGGAAATATCATAACGAATATCCCCTCAGAGATTGTGGGGAAGCCAAGCAGAATATTACTCTACGGAATGAATTTAGAATTTAAAGAATCCTATGGATTTGCAAAAAAAGGGGAATTGATATCTCTAATCAACAGTGAGAATTTTTTAGAAATTGCCATTAACCAGGGAGAGGCAAATGAAATGTTGAATTTTAATGTTGGGGATAAAATAGAAATACAAATAGAATAAATTATTGTCCTCTCTCAAGAGACTCGGCAGTTCTTATATATGTATTAGCCTGCTCCTCATAAGTTTTACTCTTCTGAAAATAGCCTGCAGCCTTCGCTTTGTGAGTTGCCATCTTTTGCACGATTTCTGCCTGTTTTCTCTTGGATGAAGAAATTTTTGATTCAATTGCAGACATTTTTGTTTGTATTGCTGCAATTTTAGCCCTGACCTTCTCCTGTTTCTTTAAAGAGCCTGCAGCTCTCATTTTCTGGTTTAGGGCAGCAATTCTATCTTTTAATGTCTTTAACTTCCTTTTATCACCTGCTTCCTTCTCTCTATATTTTGCTTTTTCAGCCTGATATTTTGCCACTTTTTGCATTTCCGCTTTATATTTCTGATTAAAGATTGCAGCTTTCCTTTTATAGTCTGCAGCCTTTTTTCTCAACTTAGATGCTTCTTTTAATTTTCCAAGTTTTTCCTTCTCACGAAGTGCCTCAACCTGAGTTTTTGCCTGAATTTCCTCATAAGCTGCCCCTTTCTCATGTTCCTCCTCAAAAAGTTCAACTTGAGGCTTTTTTTCCTTCACCTTTTTAATTTTCTTCCCAGATTTATCTGTCATGTTATCACCATATAGATATGAGCAAAGAAGTAAATAAATATTACGATGGAGAATATTCCATTAGAAAATTATTTTTTGCATATAGAAAGTCATCGGTTTCTTCTGTAATTATATTGCAGAGGGGTAAGATTAAAATATTATTACCGCATGTTTCATATAGGAAGCGAAAGGGATATATATTGTATTCATATTAGGGCGATATGCAACTAAGAGGCGACAGATGTGATTAATGAGCATCTGGTTCCATAGTTGCATAAAAATAATATGGAGATTTGAGAAAAACATCCTCTCTGGATGGAACTCTCAAATCTGACACTCGATAGATGTGCAGACTGCAACCTGCCGTCAAATACTCTCCAAGACGAACGGCTTTATTCAACTCCGGTTGATCCTGCCGGAGGCTACTGCTATCGGACTCCGGCTAAGCCATGCGAGTTCTGGGGCTCTTCGGAGCACCGGCAGACTGCTCAGTAACACGTGGACAACCTACCCTCGGGTGGGGGATAACCTCGGAAAACTGAGGCTAATACCCCATAGGCCATGGATACTGGAAGGTTCCGAGGCTGAAAGCTCCGGCGCCCGAGGATGGGTCTGCG
>CAZVSZ010000060.1:0-7873 GCA_964630095.1 uncultured Thermoplasmata archaeon
CATTGGACAATTATGTCCAGAAATGTTTATAAGTTCAAAAAATATGGGGCAGTGGTGATTTAAATGAAAATATGCGTTGCTTCGGAAAACAATGGAGGTCTTGATGATATCGTTTCATCAGCATTTGGAAGATGCCCATTTTTCACTATAGCTGAAGTTGATGATGGAAAAATAAAAAATTCTTATGTGATTCAAAATCCAGGCTCTGTGGCTGCAAGTGGAGCGGGAATCCAGGCAGCTCAGGTGGTTGTGAATGAAGGATGCAATGTGATAATATCTAACTCTATAGGTCCAAATTCCTCACAGGTTTTTGTTATGGCAAAGGTAGAGATGTATTCATCGCCTTCAATAAGGGTAAGAGAAGCCATTGATAGATATTTAAAAGGTGAATTGACACCAGTACAATCTCAAGGGGGAACAGGATTCGGTGGTGGAAGAGGAATGGGTAGAGGTCGTGGAATGGGAAGGGGTAGAGGAAGAGGTATGGGTCAGGGAATGAGTAGATGGTGAGATTATGAAAATAACAGTCACCGGTGGCAAGGGTGGCACGGGAAAATCCACGGTGGCAACGAATTTAGCATATATGCTCTCAAAGGATTATCATGTGGTTCTCGTGGATGCGGATGTTGAATGTCCAGATGACCATATTCTCCTTTCTGCTAAATTGGAAAATGAGAAAGAGGTAAAATTGTTCAAGCCAAAATTCAATTATTCTCTATGCACAAAGTGTGGTATATGCGTTGAAAATTGCAGTGAGCATGCACTGGTTCAATTCAAGGAGGGATATCCATTTTTGATGCCAACATTATGCTCCGGATGCAGGACATGTCAGCTTCTATGCCCTGTGGAGAATGCAATTGTGGATGATTATCGCTTGGTTGGACATACATATCACACAAAAATAAATGAAAAATTAGAACTTATAACAGGCTTATTGCATGAAGGAGAGGAAAGGTCTTATCCAGCAGTTCTTGCTGCAAGAAAGAGGGCAATGAATATCAATGCAGATATTCATATATTTGATACAATGCCCGGCACAGGCAATCATGTTGCGGCTGCAATTGAAAATTCAAAAATAGTTATCACTGTTACAGAGCCCACTCC
This sequence comes from uncultured Thermoplasmata archaeon, assembly GCA_964630095.1. Classification (GTDB taxonomy): domain Archaea; phylum Thermoplasmatota; class Thermoplasmata; order Thermoplasmatales; family Aciduliprofundaceae; genus CAZVSZ01. The sequence continues at coordinate 1,105 of CAZVSZ010000060.1, forward strand.
CCTTGGTTTGCATGATCTGGAGATGATTCTCAAACTTCTAAAAAAATTAAATCTCAAAGCATGGATTGTTGTAAATAGAAGTGATTTGAGTGATATATCTCATGAAAAAATGGCAGAAAAATATCAGGCGGAAATAATTGCAAATATTCCAATGAGTGAGGAAGTTATAAAGAGTTATGTTGAAGGGATACCCATTGCTAAAAAATATCCAAATTCAGAGGCAGCAAGAATATTCAGTGATATTGCAAAGAGAGTTGTGGAGGTGGTATAATGGAGATAGTTATTGCAAGTGGAAAGGGGGGTGTGGGAAAAAGCACGATTACAGGCTCTCTTATTGCACTTCTTCAGGATTATTCAATTGGCTCTGTGGATGCGGATGCCGAGGCTCCAAATCTTCATATCATATTCAATGTTGAAAAATGGAAAAAAGAGGAAGAATTTTCGGCTGCAAAGACAGCAAAAATCCACGATAACTGTATAAATTGCGGGATATGTGATAATGTATGCATTTACGAGGCAATTCATACTGTTGATGGGATTCACAGAATAAAAAGTTATCTCTGTGAGGGATGTGGTGCATGCAAGGCAGTTTGTCCTGTAGATGCGATTGATATAAGTGATACAATATCAGGCTGGCTTAGAATAGGAGAAACGAAATATGGACCATTAGTTTCTGCTGAATTAGATGTTGGAAAACCAAACAGTGGAAAATTGGTGACTGAGGAGAAAAATATAGCGAGAGAATGGAAAAAAGAAGGAAAGATAAAAAATATAATTGTAGATTCTGCAGCGGGAATAGGTTGTCAGGTAATAGCATCGTTAAGTGGTGCAAATATGGCAATTCTAATAGCAGAACCAACTCCTTCAAGTTTGAGTGATTTGAAAAGAATTTATTTCCTTGCCAAGCATTTTGGAATTGAATCAAAAATAGTGATAAACAAACATGGGATGAACCCAAATTACGAGGGGATTGATAAATTTGCAAAAGAGAATGGAATTGAAATTATATCAAGAATTCCCTACGATTCTTCTGTCCCCAAATCTCTTGCAGCCATGAAGCCTCTTGTTGAATTTGCACCAGACTCAAAAGCATCGGAGGAGATAAAAAAATTAAGTGAGATAGTAAGGGGGTGGTTATGATGTATGAAAAGGATATAATACTATATATTCTGAAAGAATGTGATGGTTTGCATCCATTTCATGTGAGCAGAATAATTGCACTTTTAGATATCGTTTATCTGAAAGAGAGAGGAAAGAAACTAACGGATTTTGATTACCAGAAGATGGAATATGGATTTTACAGCCACAAAATACCAGAAACTCTAAATGGATTACCTGTTGAAAAAGTGAAGGAAGAAGGAAGAAGTTATCTAAGAATTACAGAAGAAAATGTAAAGGTAAATCTTCCTGAAGAGGTTAGAAAAAAGATAAACAAGATTCTTGATGAGATTTGCGACCTGAGTGATTATGAAATCAATATTAAGGTGATAAGTTCCCCATACTACAGGGATTTATGATGAAATAGTACTCTGATAACTGTATGTAACACTTGCATTGTATTACTAATGTTTAAGGGAAAAAGGTATATACAGGAAAATCTATGTGTTTTTTGATAACACTTAGCATGTTATGTGAAGCATGCAGGTGGAGGTGAAGAAAATATGAAAAATAAGAAATGGATTGGGGGAGCGTTGCTTATAGCAACGATTGTAATAGTGAGTGGTATCTATTTTGGATTGCTGAACAACCAATCCAATGAACTTGTGCCTTTTAAAAATGGATATAGAACATATATGTTTAAAGATGCAAAGTTGATAGGTCCAATGAACCCACAGGAGAAGATTTGGATAACAATAGGTTTGAAATGGAAAAATGAAAATAAACTTGATTCATTCTTAGAGAATGTAAATGATGTGAAATCTCCATATTATCACAAGTATATGAGTTATGATGTTTTCAAGAAAAATTTTTCACCAGATAAAAAAACATACAATGAGATGGTGGAATGGATAAAATCAAATGGTGTCCATGTTGAATATACATATCCGTTGCACAATTCAATAACTATTTATGATACTGTGAAAAAAATAAGCAAATTATTCGGTACGAATTTTGGAGATTTTAAAAATAGTAATCCAAGATGGAAAAGCAGATTTTTTGCAGCAACAAATCCTCCAAAAATACCCGGAAGATTTGTGCCGTATATTTCCACGATAAATGGATTTGACAATGCAACCAAATATCATTTGAATTATTATCATTCAAGCGGTGGAAATGATTATCTAAGTGGTGCTGATGTGGCAAAGATGTACAGGATATATGAATTGTATAATGATACATCTGATGGTTCTGCAAGTTCTAAGCACATATTCGCAACTGGCTTGAGAGTGGCAACAGTTCTCTGGGAGGGAGATGCTGCTCCATTTGACCCCAATGCGGTGGAGAATTATTATCAGCATGTTATACCCAAGTGGATTCAGAATCTGGGAGTAATGTCCACTGTGCATTCGCATGGGATGAGTGGAACACACTCGCCTGGAAGTAACACTGATGGGAGTGTTTCTGCGGAGAATGAATTAGATTTAGAGATGGTTGGAACTCTTGCTCCCGGTGTGGATGCTTACTGTGTTTATGGACCTGGAAGCAGCCAGGGCAGTCCCACGGAGAGCAATTTCCCTGATAATGAATATAATTATATTCTCAATACACTTTCATCTGATACCTCAAAGATTCTTGTCACTGTGAGCAATTCTTGGGGCGATGGAGATGGCGCTGTATCCTCCACCACGATGAATGATGTTAAAGCGCTCAACGCCATGGGAGTTACAGTCCTTGCATCCAGTGGTGATGATGGAGATACAGATTCTCCAAGCGAGCCATCTACCGCCACCTATGATGATTATGGATTTCTTGCAATTGGAGGAACAACTCCAGTTCCAAACGGTATTGATCATACCTCTCTTGATGATTATGCCACCATGGGTTACAACACATATATTAGTAATCCAAGGAGCAGTGAAGTTGTGTGGTATGATGGAAGCAGCACTAATTCCCAGGGAGATCACTGGGGAACACAGAGCGGAATAAGTTCATCTTATTCAGAACCATCATGGCAGACAAATCATATTGGAAATAAAGGGGGGAGAGCAACGGCGGATATTGCAGCAATGGGAAATCATACCTTAGTCTATCTCAGCAAGGGTGATGGAACATCCTCATGGAGTGCAATTGCAGGTACATCAGTTGCCTGTCCAGTGGTTGCTGGAATGCTTGCGGAGATAGATGCCTATATCGGTGTTCAGTACAAGATTTCCAATCACGGTCTTGGCTTTTTGGCACCCACCCTGTATGCGCTTGGTGATGATTACTATAACAATGGAAAGTATTCCTCATCACCTCCTTTCTTTGATGTGACATCCACCCCTCATGGCTATCATAACAGTGAACAGCAGTACTGGGCTAAAACTGGATGGGATTTTGCAACTGGCTGGGGAGTAATAAATGGCTGGGAATTTGTTCATGATATTGGCTTTGCACTGAGTGCATCATCAACCTCTGCAAGTATCAATGCAGGTGAAACTGCCACATATACTATCACAGTATCATTCCCGTATGACTGGACAACAGATGTTGGGCATTTTGAGGTAAGTGGATTACCATCAGGCTCAAGTGCCAGTGAATCTCCTACTTATGTTCATCCATCAGGAAATGGTGCCACAGCCAACTCTGATTTGAATATACAGACATCATCATCCACACCTTCTGGGACTTATACAATCACACTGATTGCCCATACTTATAACCATACCACCGGGCACTGGGGAAATCTGACAAAGAAAATATCATTGACATTGACAATAAACGGTGGCGGAGGCGGAAATCCACCATCGGCACCACTCAATTTACAGGCAACAGCGGGAGATGGATATGTAAAACTCACATGGTCTCCACCAAGTGATAATGGCGGTTCATCAATTACAAATTACAAAATATACCGTGGCACATCATCCGGTGGTGAATCATATCTTGCTCAGGTTGGTGGCTCTACCACAACATACACTGATAACAGTGTTACCAATGGAGTTACTTACTACTATTATGTTACAGCAGTCAACTCTGTAGGAGAGAGCGATAAGAGTAATGAAGTTAGTGCCACTCCACATGCGGGGGCAACAGTTCCATCAGCACCACAGAATCTTCAGGCAACAGCGGGAGATGGATATGTAAAACTCACATGGTCTCCACCAAGTGATAATGGCGGTTCATCAATTACAAATTACAAAATATACCGTGGCACATCATCCGGTGGTGAATCATATCTTGCTCAGGTTGGTGGCTCTACCACAACATACACTGATAACAGTGTTACCAATGGAGTTACTTACTACTATTATGTTACAGCAGTCAACTCTGTAGGAGAGAGCGATAAGAGTAATGAAGTTAGTGCCACTCCACACTCCTCCACTACCAATAATATATTGCTTGTAGATGATGATGGAGGAAGCAATTACGAACAGTATTTTGAGCAGGCATTGAATGACGCTGGCTTCTCTTATGAGGTATGGGATGTGAATCAGAAGACTTACTCTCCATCTTACAGTGATTTATCCTCCTATCAAATTGTGATATGGAACACTGGATATGAGTATCAGAACACGCTAACATCCAGTGATCAGAGCAATCTTATGAAATATCTTGACAATGGTGGTCGCCTGTATATCAGTTCTCAGGATTTACTCTGGGATCTTTCCAACGGAAACGATGGAACAATAAGTAATACATTTGTTAATAATTATCTTGGAGTGAAGGGAGTGGCAAATGATATCGGCTACACATCCGTTAAGGGAGTGAATGGGGACCCAATCACAGGTAATATAGGAACCATTTCACTCAAATATCCATTCCATAATTATGCAGATGAGATATCCCTTGAATCAAATGCGGGGGCAATATTTACTAATCCATCTTCGGGTAATGTAATAGCCGATCGTGTGGATTCTGGAACATACAAAGTGGTATTCACAGCATTCTCATTTGAAGCAGTAGAGAATCAGAATGCAAATACTGGCGAGTTGCTACTCAAAAACATTGTAAACTGGTTATCTGAGGGTTCTTCAAATAATAATCCCACGGTTCCATCAGCACCACAGAATCTTCAGGCAACAGCAGGAGATGGATATGTAAAACTCACATGGGAGCCACCTGCCACTAATGGTGGGTCATCAATTATGAATTACAAGATATATCGTGGCACATCATCCGGTGGTGAATCCTACCTAGCGGAGGTGAGCAGTAGCACACTCAGTTATAAAGATGATGGCTTGACAAATGGGAATACATACTATTACTATGTTACAGCAATCAACTCTGTGGGAGAGGGTAGTAAGAGCAATGAAGTTAGCGGAACTCCACAGGCATCTGGAAATAATATACTGCTGGTGGATGATGATGGGGGAAGGAGCGATGAGCAGTATTTTGAACAGGCATTATATGACGCTGGCTTCTCCTATGATGTATGGGATGTGAGTCAGAAGGGTTCGCCATCCTACAGTGATTTATCCTCTTATGAGGTAGTAATTTGGACTACGGGATATGCCTATGAAAACACTCTCACATCCAATGATCAGAGCAATCTTATGGAGTATCTTGATAATGGTGGTCGCCTGTATATCAGTTCTCAGGATTTACTCTGGGACATATCAGGAGGATATGATGGAACGATAAGCAACACCTTTGTGAACAATTATTTAGGAGTGGATAGTGTGAGCAATGATGTGGGCTATTCGTCAGTGGAGGGAATAGGAGGAGACCCGATAAGCGGTAACATGGGCACGATTTCCTTGGATTATCCATTCTACAACTATGCGGATGAGATAGGACTGGAATCCAATGCCCACGGAGTATTCATAAATCCATCAAGTGGAAATGTGGTAGCAGATAGAGTGGATTCTGGAACTTACAAAGTGGTATTCACAGCATTCTCATTTGAAGCAGTTGAAAATCAGGATTCATCCACTGGAGCAGCATTGATAGGCAATATAATTAACTGGCTTTCTTCCTAATTTTCAGGATTCCCCCAATCCTTTCTATTTTTTTACTCTTTAAAATCAATTATCATCGCTTTTAGATTTCCATTGTAAACATCTAAATCAACATTACCTGATATTCCAGAAACTGTGCCCTTATCACTGTATTGCCAGAACTTCCATGTGCTCCATATTCCCGTATCAGGAGTTGCATTTGGATCGTAGGTCCAGTGGGCAATCCACAGACTCCATTGAGTAACTGATGAGTCAAGATAATGATTTGCATAGTTACTATTTGTATATATAATTGGACTTATCCCAGTTTTTGCCTTAACCCTATTCATAAATTCATTTACCCACTTGGATAACTTATCTTTTCCAAGAGATGAGCCAGTTTCTAAATCAAGGGCAGGCTTTAATTTTAACTTACCATTCTGTAAATATGGTAGTATGGTATCTACAAAATGATCTGCCTCGGCAGTTGCATTATCATCGGCGGGATGTGCAAAATGGTATGCTCCAATATACAATCCTGCAGCATATCCATTATTCACATTCTGAGAGAATTTACTATCAACATAACTTGTCCCCTCGGTTGCTTTCACAAATGCAAATACATACCCATCATTCTGAACTTTATTCCAGTCAATGTCACCCTGCCAGTGAGATACATCAACTCCAAAATCTTTGCTACTCTTCCCCAAGCAAGTGAGTTCCTTGTCCCACACTAAGATGATATTTCC
>CAZVSZ010000061.1:0-7846 GCA_964630095.1 uncultured Thermoplasmata archaeon
AAGACGATGATATGGTTGTATGCTCTCAATGTGGAGCAAAATATCACTACAAATGTGCAATGAGAAGTGGTAAATGCGTTGTTTGCGATAACATATTCCTTTTTGAAAAATAATTTATATCCGAATCCAATTTCCTTTTATGAAGGTTGAATCAGGAACTTATGAAAAGGGGGATGCCCATATTTCCATTGAATCGGGCAACAGAGAAATAATAATAGAGAGTAAGGTGCTTAGAATATACGGTGAAGAGATAAGAAAAACTGTGGAGGAGATGACAAAGGACATAGAGGGAAAAATAACCGTGGAGGATTTCGGCTCTTTGGACTGGGTTCTCCGTGCAAGATTGGAATCCGCTATTAGAAAATTCAGGGGTGAGAAAGAATGAAATTGAGAAGAAGTCGTTTATATGTGCCAGGCAATAATCCTCATCTTGTTGAGAATGTGGGATTATATAATGCGGATGTGGTAATTCTGGATCTTGAAGATTCCGTGCCAATAAATCAAAAATTTGATGCGAGAATTCTCGTTAAGTACTCCTTGCAGAATGTGGATTTTGGAAAAAGTGAAAAATGGGTAAGAATAAATGATATTACTACTCCTTACTGGAAAAAAGATTTGAAAGAAATTTTGAATTTCTGCGATATCATAAATCTACCAAAGGTTGAAAGCCCAGAGGATATAGATAAAGTTGTGGAAGAAATGGAGAAAATGGGAGTAATAAAAAAAATAGTTCCAATAATTGAGACCATGAAAGGGCTTGGAAATGTAAGAGAAATTGCAAAGCATCCCCATGTTCTTGGGGTAGCATGGGGGGGCGAGGATATAACCGCAGATTTGGGAATTCCGAGAAAAAATGCATTGATTCTTGATTATGTGAGGGCAGAAATAATAATTGCCTCCAAATCAAATAAAAAATATGCATTTGACACGGTTTACAGCGACATAAGAGATATGGAAGGGCTGTTTGAATATGCAACTAAAGCGAGATACATGGGATTTGACGGAATTGGAGTTATCCATCCAAATCAAATTGAAGTTGTTCATAATGCTTTCAGACCAGGTGAGAAAGAGGTGGAAGAGGCAAAAAAGATAGTAGAGAAAGCAGAAGAAGCAGAAAGAGAGGAAAAAGGAGTTGTTACTATAAATGGAAGAATGATTGACAAGCCAGTCATAGAGAGAGCAAAGAAAATAATATCGTTATGGGAGGTGGATTGAATGCCCGTAAATTCTGTGGGAAGAGAAGTGCCAAGCAAGATAAATGGAATTCATTTCAAGCCATTTGCAGGAGATGGAAAAACCAAACCAGAGGGAAGAAGGGCTGGCTCTTTAATAAGAATGGAACCTGAGGGAAGAAGCAAGGTTGTAAGTTTGGAAGAGGCAATAAGAAAAGTTGGCTTAGAGGATGGAATGACAGTTAGTTTCCATCATCATCTCAGAAACGGTGATTTCGTAGTTAACATGGTTATGAAAACAATTGAGAAGATGGGATTCAAGAACATTCGCTTATTTCCAACCGCTCTATTTCCTGTTCATGAGCCACTCGTTTCCATGCTAAAAAATGGAGTAATAAGAAGAATTGAAGGAAGCATGAATGGCCCTGTTGGAGAGGCAACAAGTTATGGAGCTATGAAAGAAACTGCAATTCTCCGTTCCCATAGTGGTCGTGTTAGAGCAGTGGAGAGTGGGGAAGTTCATATTGATGTGGCGTTCATAGCGGCACCCACCTCAGATATCTATGGAAATTTAAATGGTGTGGATGGAAAATCCGCATGCGGTCCTCTGGCATACGGAATGGTTGACTCGTATCACGCTGACCATGTTGTTGCAGTAACGGACAATCTTGTTCCATATCCAGCGTATCCAATAAGTATATATCAGCAGAATGTGGATTATGTGGTTCCTGTTGATAGTATTGGAGATCCAAAAGGAATAATGTCCGGAACATTAAGAATAACGACTTCGCCATCAAGGTTGAAAATTGCGAAGTATGCCGTTGAAATAATTAAAAGGGTAGCATTAAAAGATGGTTTCTCTTTTCAGGCTGGAGCTGGGGGGATTTCGCTTGCTGTGACCAAATTCTTGGGAGATATAATGAGAAAAGAGGGAATAAAAGCATCCTTCATAAATGGGGGAGTGACAAAATATGTGGTGGATATGCTTCATGGGGGTCTCGTTAATGTTGTTCTTGACGGACAGGCATTTGATTTAGATGCCGTAAAATCGTTGAAGGGAGATAAGAATCATATTGAGACCCCTCTAGCCATGTATGGAAATCCATTTTCTTCGGGTGGAATTGTGAACATGATAGATGTTGGTGTTCTTGGAGCCACAGAAGTGGATATTGATTTCAATGTAAATGTTAATACGCACAGCGATGGATTGCTTCTTCATGGCATAGGAGGGCATCAGGAGGTTGCTGCAGGTTCTGCCTTAACAATAATCACCGTTCCTCTTTACAGATATCGTGTTCCTGTCATAAGAGAGAAAGTTACAACAGTAACCACTCCGGGAGAGGTTGTGGATGCTGTTGTAACAGAATACGGAGTGGCGGTGAATCCAAAGAGAGATGATATCATTGAAAAATTGAAAGGAACGAAAATTCCACTCTGGGATATTCAGGACTTGAAAAACAAAGCATATTCAATATGCGGAAAGCCCCAAGAGCCGAAAACAACAGATGACATAATAGCCGCAATACTGTGGAGAGACGGAACAATAATAGATGTGGTTTACAAAGTAAAAAAGTAAAAAAATTAATTATTTTTTCTCGATTTTCGGATAAAAACCAATCCAAGGAGAAGTATTACTACTGGCATAAACAACGGAAATTCCGGTATTGCTGGATTTGTTAGAGGAAGATAATCCTGATTATTTCCTCCAGGAATGGCATAGGGTGTATCTCCAAATCCATCACCGTCGTTATCGCTTCCCGTATAATCGCTCCAGTAATTACCTCCTATTGGCTTTGAGAGATTCCATGTGTTGTTCCCATCATCGTACGCCTGCCATTGAGCGTTATTGATAAAATCATTTCTGTAAATTACATTGTAATATGAGCCGTTGAGATACATCCCAACATGGTTTCCTTCCAAGGTATTAAAGAATATAGTTGTATAATTGGTATGTCTCAGAAGAATTCCATCACTGTTATTCACCGCAACATTATATTTCACTGTATTGTTAAGGCCACCCAAGATATACACACCATCAGCATTGTTTCTCACTGTGTTGTTTTCCACAGTATTGTTATCTCCTTTTATTATTATGCCATTGAAAGTATTGTTCTCGCAGGTGTTATTGTCAATCATGTTGTAATCACTACCTATAACATATATTGACTGATTGTTTCCATATCCATGATTCCATGAAACCTTCGCATTTTGAGTATACATCACCAAGATTCCATCATTTGAATCAAATACCGTATTGTTTATCACAAAATTTGGTGATGTATCCTGATATATCTCAATATCCACATTTTTGCTGTGATAAATTGTGTTGTTCATTATGTAGCTATTTGAAGAAGATTTGAGAACTATTCCAACATTCGTATGATTGAAAATGAAATTGTTCTCCACGATATTCCCCGAAGAGGATATCACATCTATTCCCACAGCACTGTTATTCCATATATTGTTGTGAGTTATCCTGTTGCTGGAAGAATCTGTGTTTATATAGATTCCAGTATTTTTGTTGTCATATATCTTGTTATCCTCCACCACGCAGTTGGTGGCAGGGTTGAAAAGCACTCCATTGAGTGTATTTTCATATATTTCATTATCAATCAATTTGGAAACTGAATTTTTGAGATAAATACCATCCTGCCCATTAGAATATATGTGATTTCCCTGCAAAGTATTATTGCTTGTTGATTCCATTTCAACACCCTTTGCATTGTTCTCATAGATATTATTTCCTTTGATGATGTTATTATCAGAAGTTGCATAGAGGGCTATCCCATCTCCCCGATTGTTTCTAAATATGTTGTTTTCAATAATGCTGTTCTTCATACCTGTATTTGGTTCGCCATATATGCCATTGTAGGTATCATTAATTTCATTATCATGGATCCACAGGGTTGTGGCATTTTTAAGATATAAGCCACTGCCTGTATCTTGATTATAGATGTGTATTGCAGATATTTCAATATTTTTTGAATTTTCAAGATATATTCCTCCATAATAATTGTAATTAAATGTTCCGCCGCTTATATTTATCCATTTAGAATTCACGGCATAAATTCCATATTCACTTCCATTAAATATTTTCATATTTGATATGGTGCCGTGGGTTACATTGTAAAGAACTATACCTGAGTTCCAAAAATACTGATTGGAGTTTCCACTTGTATTTTTCACCTCGCTGTTGTTTATGAGAAAATAGGATGTTGTATTTCCAATATATATTCCGCATCCTGCATCCGAAGCATCTATGGAAATGAGATCAATTGTATACGGGTCACTCTGAGTTCCCGAACCAGAGAATCCCTGTGCTGCAAAATCTGCATTGCTATTTATTCTTATAGGACTATGCGGGGTATATGGGGCTTTTATTTCAAAACTCTGTGCACTAGTTTGAAGAGAGAATACCAGGATGATAAGTATACCCAACACAATTACATTTCCAAATATCTTTGTTACTTTCATATTTAACACCATCTGCTGGTAAATGAATATTTTATAAAAACCTTTCTTTTTTATGATTTAATTTTTTATTAAGGCAAATAAAAATATACCGGGCAATTATTCAACATTGGATGGGGCTTGCTGAACTACTACCGAGGATTTGGGAATATGAATTTTTCATAAATTTAAAATATTAAGAATGCTTATATGGTATTGGTGTTAGGGAATGGAAAAGGATGCAGTTGAGAATAAAATAATCGGATATGATTATGATAAGGAAGAATTGATGAGGCAGGTTCGCATTCTTGAAGATGAGAAGAGGTATCTTGAATCAGAACTTAGAAGGTTGCAGAATGAGGTAAATAAATTGAGAAAAGAGATAAACAAAATGAAAACACCACCCCTGCTCGTGGGAGTGGTTGAGGATATCATTGATAAAAATAGGATTTTGGTGAGAAGCACTGCAGGTCCATCCTTCATAGTAACTGCCTCCAGTTTTGTACCCTCTACGGACCTGAAGCCAGGTACCAAGGTTGCATTGAATAAGCAGAGTTTTGCTATTGTACATAGTTTGCCTGAGAGTTATGACCCTGACATAACAGCAGCAGAGGTAATTGAAAAACCAGATGTTACCTACGAGGATATTGGTGGACTTGAAAAGCAGATAAGGGAGATAAGAGAAACTGTGGAATTGCCGTTGTTGAAGCCAGAACTATACAAAAAAGTTGGTATTGACCCACCCAAGGGTGTACTATTAGCAGGTGCCCCGGGGACAGGGAAAACACTCTTGGCAAAGGCTGTGGCACATCATACCCATGCCACATTCATTCGCGTTGTTGGAAGTGAACTTGTTCGGAAGTATATTGGAGAGGGGGCAAAATTAGTTCGTGATTTATTTGCCCTTGCATGCAAGAAGGCACCCAGTATAGTATTCATAGATGAACTTGATGCAGTAGGTGCAAGGAGATTAGATCTGGCAACATCAGGGGATAGGGAGGTTCAACGCACATTAATGCAGCTTCTTGCGGAGATGGATGGCTTCAATCCCCTTGATAATGTAAAAATTGTAGCAGCTACAAATCGTCCCGATATACTTGACCCTGCACTTCTTCGCCCTGGAAGATTTGATAGAATAATAATTGTACCTTATCCTGACTTTGATGCAAGGATGGAGATTTTAAAGATACATACAAGGAAAATGAATCTCAAAGATGTGGAACTTGAGAGAATAGCAAAGAGGACAGATGGATTCAGCGGGGCGGATTTGAAAGTAATATGCACTGAAGCAGGTATGTTTGCAATTCGTGATGGAAGAGATTATGTTATCCAGGAAGATTTTGATAATGCAATAAAGAAATTCCTTCATAGCGACGAGGTAAGAAGAGAATCTCCTGGAGAGAATATGTTCGGATAAGGGAGTTAATATGACAAATATGGCAGTTGGTGAAGTTTCAGTAAGTGAATTAAGAAAAAACAGGGAGAGTAGATTAAAGAAGGTTGGTATAATATACGGGGATGTTGGAACAACGGAATTTACCTGCAGTGTTACTGGGGAACTGGAACAGGGGGATTATGTTCAAATTCTTCATGAGAAATTTGGATGGATTCTTGGTAGGGTTGATGAGATAAAGAGAAAAACGAATCTCACTATTGATAAAGCCCATGAGTTAATAAATGGTGGAGATGTGGATGTTGATGAAACAGTATCTGCAAGAATAGTTATTGTTGGTTATAGAGATGAAAAGGGACTATTGCAATATCCAAGAACACCTTTTAATGTTGGAAGTATAATATATCTTGCGGAAGATAATTTCATAAAGGATGTAATTGGAATTGAGGATATTAAAGAGAAGGGAGCATATATCGGAAGATTGTTCAAGCATAAAAATATTCCAATTTATCTGGATATAAATACACTGGTGCAGAAGCATGTGAGTATACTTGCAAAAACAGGTGCGGGAAAGAGTTATCTTACAGGGGTATTGCTTGAGGAATTGTTGAAAAAGAATGTAACTGCAATAGTTATAGACCCCCATGGAGAGTATTCATCGCTTAAATATCCTGCAAAAAATACAAAATTGCATACCGATTTTGGTATCACCCCAAGAGGGTATACATCAAAGATTAAGATATTCAGTCCAGATGCAGAATTGAATAAGGCAACTCCTCTTAAATTCACACTTGCAACAATGAGTCCTCGTGAACTCTTGAGCATCATGAATCTTGATGCAAGGCAGTATTTGATTCCTCTTCGTAAAGCGATGGATTTGCTGAGAACTTCAAGAGAATATTTCAGTATAAAGGATGTGATAAGGATTTTGGAAAACGAAGATTCCCCTTCTCTTGCTCCACTCATCTCCCAATTAGAATATCTGGATGAAATGAAGATTTTTTCAAAGAAGGGGACAAGAATAGATGATGTAGTAGTTAAAGGTAAGACCACAATTATAAATTTGAGAGGTGTTGCTCCTGACATACAGGAACTTGTTGTTCAGCGATTATCCATGGCATTATTTGAATTGAGAAAGAGAGATAAGATTCCACCGCTCATGCTAATTCTTGAAGAGGCACATAACTTTGCTCCACAGCAAGGTATCTCCTCATCCACAAGAATACTGAGAACAATTGCAAGTGAGGGAAGGAAATTTGGGCTTGGATTATGTATAATATCTCAACGCCCGGCAAAGGTTGATAAAAATGTTCTCTCTCAATGTAATACGCAGATAATTTTGAGAGTGACAAACCCAAATGATTTGAGAGCAATAGGTAATTCTGTGGAGAATTTAACTAAAGGCTCACTTGAAGATATACAGAGATTGCCAGTTGGGGTTGCCCTTGTCACAGGTGGAAATATTTCCATTCCTCTCTTTGTGGAAATAAGACCTAGAGAAACGAGGCATGGAGGAGAGAGTGTGAGAGTGGTATGAAAAATAAGATTGATGATAAAATTCTTGCTCACTACTTTCAAATAACAGAAAAAGCGAGAAAAAAAGTAAAAATTGCAGTGCCTGAGAATTCGCATTTATATTCTATATCTGAAGATTTTCTCAAAATGGCAGATTCTTATATAAGCGATGCAAAATATTTTCGTGAAAAAGGTGATTATATCCGTGCTCTTGGTGCAATTTACTATGCCCACGCATGGCTTGATGCAGGTGCAAGAATAGGGCTTTTTGATGTTGGAAATGACCATGATTTATTCACGCTTGCCAAGTGAAAAA
>CAZVSZ010000062.1:0-7699 GCA_964630095.1 uncultured Thermoplasmata archaeon
TAGGAGAGAAGAAAGGAAAAGATATAGCAAGAAGACTAATAAAGGGAGTTTAATGGGAAGGTTTATGAGAGGTTGTGATTTCGTGAGTTTTATCCAATTCTGTGATTCTAAGCAGGTGGGAATTTTTTCGGGACTATACACCCTCCTTTAATCAAAGATTTAATATAACGATTCAGAATTAGGGTATGGTGTTTGACATGGAGCCGAAGCAGTTTATGGCGTATTACAAAGGGAAGGTAGAGGATGAATTGAAAAAATTTTTTGAAGAGAAGAAAAAAGAGGTGGAGAATCTCCTTCTCAGAAATGCCGTGGAGATTATTGAAGAATACACACTTCGTGGGGGTAAAAGAATAAGGGCAATACTGATGATTATTGGATATAAAATGTTTGGCGATGAAAATGATGATGAAATAATAAAAGCAGCAGCATCACTTGAACTCATACAATCATACCTCCTTATACATGATGACATTATGGATGAAAGTGAGTTGAGAAGAGGAAAGAAAACCGTGCATAGGATATATGAGGATATTCACCTCAAAAATGGATTTGGAGGGAATCCAAGAAGATTTGGTGAGAATATGGGAATAATTGCCGGAGATTTAGCAAATATCTATGCTTTTGAAATTCTTTTAGATTCTAAATTCTCCAATGATTTAAAGATGAAGGCAATAAAATATCTTAACAAAGTTATTGAATATACAGGTTATGGACAGATTATTGATATATACTCAGGTGTTGTAAATAATTTTAGAGAGGAAGATTTACTACTTCTCCATAAATATAAGACTGCAAAATACACTCTTGAAGGTCCTCTAATAATGGGGTCAATTTTGGCAGGATATTCTGGATACGGGATTGATAAATTTGCAATACCTGTGGGTATAGCATTTCAGTTAAAAGATGATATCCTGGGATTATTTGGAACTGAGGAAAAAATAGGAAAGCCCATAACAAGTGATTTGGCGGAAGGAAAGAAAACATTACTAATAATAAAGGCATTAGAGAGAGCCAACGAGGAGGATAGAAAAATAATAATGGGAGCATTGGGAAATCCCGCCGTTAGTGAGGAGCAATTAGAGAAAGTTAGAGAAATCGTTAAAAAAACATCCTCGCTAAAATATTCTCAGGAAATGGCTGAAAAATTGGTAAGAGAGGGGAAAGATGCACTAAGAGATTTAAAAGTGAAAAATGATAGTATGAAAAATTTACTCTTTCACCTTGCAGATTATATGATAAAGAGAGATTATTAGTCCCATACCATGGTGAATATACAGTCATTATTTGAATCTATTATTTCTACTTTTCCCATTCTCCTTTTTATTTTTAGCATTCCTTCTAATATTCCTTCCCAAGCCAAACAGCTATATTTAGATATTTTAATATCTTTTATTCTTATATTTGCTTTTCTCCCTTCAATTTCTATAATCATGTCTCCAAACGATGAAACTGCTTTGAACTGGGCTCTTGCTTTTTTAAGCATTGTTTCAATCCCCATATTGGCTGTAAAAAAATAAGTAAATATGCCCATATTACTTATTGTTCTTCCAGAGATCTCTCTAAGCTTTTGTTCTCCATAATTTACCACAACCCATTCAACAATCTTATCTACCTTTTCTGCATCTATCCACTCTCCACTCTTAGGCAAACTCTTCAATGATGCAAACTCCATTGCTTTATTCCCGCTATCAATTCCCCATTTTCTTTTTATCTCCCTTAAATAAGAAGTTATCACTACCCCTTTATATTTTTTATTTTCCATATAAAGAATATAACAACAAACTATTTAAGTGTTGTTTAAAAATAAAAAGAAATTAAGATATCTTTCTCTCCAAATAACGCAATAAGGAGAGCAAAACAAAAATATTTATTAGCAATAAATCAATAGAGATGTATGGTTGTAAAGAGAAAGGTTGTGTTGCTCGGCGATGGAGCAGTTGGAAAAACTTCGCTAATCTCAAGGTTTGTCTTGAACAAATTTGATGAAAAATATATAACGACAATTGGTGTTAGAGTTTCAAAGAAGATGGTGGAGATTAAGAGAAATGGAAAAAAGCAAGAAGTAGACCTGATAATATGGGATGTGCTTGGGCAGAGCGGATTTGAAAGAATAAAAAAATTATCACTACAGGGAACACAGGCATCTCTGCTTGTTTGTGATTTAACAAGAAAGGAAACTTTAAAAAATCTTGAAGAATATTGGTATAACTTAATCAAAAACTCACTGGGTAATATCCCACTTGTAATTCTTGCAAATAAAAAAGATTTACAAAACTGGGAATTTACCGATGAGGATGTGAAAAAAGTTGCAAATAGGTTGAAAGCACCTTATTTTCTCACAAGTGCAAAAACTGGAGAATTTGTGAATGAATCATTCAGAATGATTGCGGAGATGAGTCTACTTTCTGAAGAAGGTATCATTATAGAAGAAAGTGGGGTAAGAGTAAGGAATATGAAAGATGTGGTGGATTTTATAATGGAGGACTTCTCCCAATCCTATGGAAGTGTTGAAGATGCTATGCCCATACTGCGTCATCAAATAAAGTTATCCAATTTAAATGTGGAAAAACCTAAAATTGAAAATGTAGAAAAATTCATTAATTATCTGTATTTAACTGAGAAGGATTTCTTAGGCAAGGAAAAAGCAAAAGAAAATAAATTAAAGAGGATTGAAATACTCAGGAAACTAAAATCTTAGCAAGGAGCTCAAAGGCATCCTTGACATTATCGCCTGTCTTTGCACTTGTTATTATATACTTTATTGCCCCTATCTTATTGGTAATTTCTTTTATATAATCCTCTCTGACATTCCATTGAAGGTCACTTTTATTGGCAATTAAAATCACAGGAACTTTTTTCTTTATGACGCTAAAAGCAGAGTCTACCCAGTCTTTCAGCAAATCAAATGTTTCCTTTCTTGTAATATCCCCCACTGCCATAAGTGCCTCCGCACCATAAAAATAAGATGTACTCAAAAGTTGCCTGAAACTTTCCTGACCCATTATATCCCAGATGATTAGATTTACTTTATTTCCATTTATTTCCACATCTTTCTTATAAACATTTGTTCCTATGGTCTGGAGATAACTATCTGAGAAAGCGTTGTACACATATCTCTTAACAAGTGATGTTTTTCCAACACCAGGTTCCCCTACCAAGCATATCTTAAACTTATATTCTTCCATAGATAAGGTAATGTTTTACCTCTAAATAAGGATTACCCTATATACCCCAGGTCCTCTTTTTTCTCCTCCTCCTTCTTTTCCTCTTTGAGTTGTGTTGTAATCTCGCTTATTTCTTCAGAGCGAAGTTCAAGTTCGGTCATATCAATCTCAAGATTGAAGTATTCCTTTACTATTTTAAGAACTGCAAGAGAACTTTTTGGGTCTGAGAAATAACCAGATGTTTCACCCATCAGGCATATACCATCCATGCTAAAAACAACATTGCCCAGTCCGAGTAAAAGCCCAGCAGCGCCAACAATCCCACCAGAAGGTTCGGTAGAGGAGAAATATACTCCATATTTCTTCATTTTTTCCACTATTTCAAGATTTGTAGCAGCACCAAATACTCGGGGAGAATCAACAATTTGTCCCGTGCCATATCCTCCAAGTGTGAATATGAGTTTTGTGCCAAATTCTTCTGCTATCTCCAGTACCTTATAGGATAATTCATACTGTCCCTCGGAACTCATTCCCTGATAATCTCCCACAAGTATGATAAAATCATGCTCACCCTTCTCATTCTTGTAGTAATAGAGTTCATTTTTCACAAGATAGAGTGAACCATCTCCCCTCATGAGAACCTGGGGAGGCAGATACTTTGAGTATATTTCAACAAATAGTTTTGCATCTAACTTATCTTTCAGATATTCTGCTGCAATTTTTCCAACATTGCCCACACCGGGTAACCCTTCAATTAGAACTGGGTCTTTAAGTTTCGGCTTCTCAATATATTTAACTATTATCGGTTCCATTTTTCCACCTCTCTTTTTTAAGCATTCTTCGGTATTTTCCATATCTATCTTCAGGTGAGAATCTTGGAGGTAAGACCTCATATGTTTTCTCTCCACATACTGGACATATTTCCCGAAGAGTGTATCTTCCACATTTAGGACATTTTCTTATTAAAGTATGCATTTTCACAACCTTCTATGGTATTCAGCCTCCCCACCCAATTTTTTGAATTCATTTATAACTCTATTTGCCACGGAACTCAGTATCTCCTCTGCTTTTTTATAATCCTCGGATT
This sequence comes from uncultured Thermoplasmata archaeon, assembly GCA_964630095.1. Taxonomy (GTDB): domain Archaea; phylum Thermoplasmatota; class Thermoplasmata; order Thermoplasmatales; family Aciduliprofundaceae; genus CAZVSZ01. The sequence goes on from CAZVSZ010000062.1 coordinate 4,252, forward strand.
TCACAGTTATCCTGTATCTTGGTGCACCAGCATATGATACATTAACATCTTCACTTTCTATTTTCATAAGAACTTTCTTTATCAAATCAATTCCATCTGGCTTATATGTGGTCATCTCAAGATATCCAGATATTTTTACAAATGGTGGCGTTATATTTTCCTTTGCCACCTCAACAAATGCACCAATCCAATCTCCCTCAAATCCATCTTTCTTCAAACAATCTTCATCTATGGCGGATTCTTCAAATGCCCCAAAAAGTGTGCCATAAGATTTGATTAAATCATATCCAAATTCTTCATAGCAATCTTCCACACTCTTACCCAATCTTTGTGCCACAATCTCAAATAATTTCTCTGCCTTTTTCTCATTTTTCCACTGCTGTATTTTTTCTCTTTTCTGATGCTCATTCACTCTTTTCAATGATAAGTCTATGTGTCCCCTATCTGGATTAACTCTCAGAACCTTGCAGACTATTTTTTGTCCCTCCCTTACATGATCCCTAATATACTTAATCCAGCCAGTTGCTATCTCGCCAATATGGATAAAACCTTCTTTATTATCATACTCGTCTAAAGTGACAAATGCCCCATAGGGCTTTATGCTTTTCACGGTAGCAATAACAAATTCTCCTACTTCTGGGTATCCCTTTCTCACTTATACACCTCTACAATCTCTCCCCTTATTTCCGCCTTCCCACCAGTTGGAGTTGCAAGTGTAGCACCACATACATTGCATTTTACAACAGTGCTTGCTCTTAAAAATATTATCTGCTCATTTCCGCAGTCCGGGCATTTAACCTTTACGAAGGATTTATCAATGTTCTTCAATTTTTCCTTATCCAATTTACTCCACCTCCACTAATTCAAATTTCTTTGCTCTGGGCATTGGTGATGTATGTGCTCTATTGCATTCTGTACAGCGGAATCTTAAATTTAATCTCTTTGTTGGCTTTTCACGCCCTTCATATCTTGGTCTTGGAAATCCACCATAGCCCGCTGTGATTCTTCTGAATCTTCTCTGCCCTGCTTTCAACTCACTTGCCTTTCTCTTTTTCACCTTTTCCACAACATGAATCGTATGTCTCTTACAGTAAGGACAGTACATCTTTACTTTTCTGGGCATCTTCATTTTAATCAATCGTGGTATAAGAAGGTAATATTTAAGTGTTTTTCTCAAAGAAAATAAAAATCCAAAAAAAGTAAATAATCAAAAATATTTACTCCTAATATGAAAGAATTCATGAATTACGAGAAAGAATTGATAGAGTTGAGAAGGGATTTTCACAAACATCCAGAATTGGGATTCAAAGAGAGAAGAACATCAAAAATCGTGGAAAATTATCTCAAAGAATTAGGAATAAAGACCAAGAGAATGGCAAAAACGGGTGTTGTTGGGTATCTTGATAATGGAGGTAATAAGACAATAGCATTGAGGGCGGATATGGATGCTCTTCCAATTCAGGAAGAGAACGATGTTGAATATAAATCGGTATATGATGGAAAAATGCATGCATGCGGGCATGATGCCCATACTGCAATGCTTCTCATTACCGCTAAAATTCTATCACAGAAAAAATTGAAAAATAATATTCGCTTTATCTTCCAGCCTGCCGAAGAGGGATTAAATGGAGCAAGGGAGATGATTAAAGGGGGAGCAATTGAAAATGTGGATTACATAATTGGTCTTCATGTATGGGCAGATTTAAAAACCAAGGTATTTGCCATATCTTCAGGAGCAGTTCTTGCAGCAGTGGATAGATTCATAATAGAATTGATTGGAAAGGGGGGACATGGAGCCGCTCCTCATCAAACAACAGACCCCATAGTATGCACCTCCTCACTCATCTTGAATCTTCAGAGCATTGTAAGCAGAAATGTAAATCCATTAAAAGGTGGAGTTGTTACTGTGGGAAAAATCAATGGAGGGACAGCATTCAATATAATACCTGAAAATGTGAAAATTGAAGGAACTGTGAGAACATTTGACGAGGAAATTCACAGGATGATAGAAAATAGAATTAAGGAGATGACGAAAAATACTGCAAGGGGTTTTGGCTGCAAAAGTAGAATTAAATATGAGAAACTAAATTATGCCACAATTAACGATAAATTTCTTGCAGAGGTGGGAAGAAAAACAGCAGCAAAGATATCGGAAGTTGTGGAGCAGGAAAAGAGTATGGGCGGTGAAGATTTCTCGGAATATGCAAGAATAATTCCGGGTTTATTTGTCTTCTTGGGAGTGAGAAACGAGGAGAAGGGAATAAAATATCCGCATCACAGCCCTAAATTCAATGTGGATGAAGATGCATTGATATACGGCACCGCTTTTGAAGTGATGGTTGTGAGTGCATTTTAAATACAATAAAAATATACGAGGATTATGGATGTGAACCTTGAAGAGTTAAGTGAAAGGGAAAGATTTGAGATAAAACTCCAGATTTCGCTATATTTCACCGCCAAGAAAGTTATTGTTGAGGAGAGAAAAGAAGAATTTGAGAATTATATGGAAGAGAGAAAGAAAAAAATAAGGGAGATTTTAAACATTGAGCATGGGAAGATTTATGAGAAAAATGAATTAATATTGGAGGTATGAGTATGATAGTTTTTGACAATCACCTCCATCTTCAAATGCGTGGAGAGAATGTAAATGCTGTTAAAAGATTTGAAAAAGCCGGGGGGACGCATATAAATCTCACAAATGTCCCCAATTATGATTACCCATTTGATAAGGATTATTACAGGAAAATCTACGAAGATACAATAAAAATTGCAGAAATGGTAAGAAGGGAGACGAATGTTAAAGTCTTGATTACCATTGGACCATATCCTGTGGATATGGTAGAAATGGTAAATAGGGGAAAGAGTGTTGAAGAGGCAAAGAATTTCATGTTTCATGGGCTTGATATTGCAAAAGGATATATAATGGATGGAAAATGCAATGCAATTGGAGAGATAGGAAGGCCTCATTTTGAAGTAAGCAAGGAAATATGGGATGCGAGCAACGAGATAATAATCCATGGATTTGAAATTGCAAGAGATATTGATTGTCCTGTAATTCTTCATACAGAATCTGCAACAGAAGAAACATTTAAAGAATTGGCAAAGATGGCAGAAAAGGCGGGGATAAAAAAAGATAAAGTAGTAAAACATTATTCTCCACCTTTTGTGGATGAGAGAAATCATGGAATATTTCCATCTGTTATAGCATCAAGGAAAAATGTTCGTGAAGCTTTGAGGCAGGGAACGAGATTTCTCCTTGAGACTGATTTTATGGATGAGCCATCAAGACCAAATGCTGTTTTGCCAATAGAATCTGTGCCAAAAAGAGCTAAGTTTGTGATTCAGGAATATGGTGAAGAAACCTGGAATCGGATTATGGAAAACATGGTCAGGATCTATGGGGTAGAATAAGAAATTGTGTAGTCCCAAAAAAATTTCCCACCTGTCT
>CAZVSZ010000063.1:0-7485 GCA_964630095.1 uncultured Thermoplasmata archaeon
TTTTCACCTTCGGATGAGTTTAAAGTAATTTATGATGCTCCACATTTTATTCTTTCTTTTGAAATTTATGTTGCAGGAGAAAGTGGCAATAAACATATATACAAATGCAAGCATTACAAGATTTTGTCTATAGAATCACTCTCATTGGATGTAAAATATGAGTTTAACTCAGATAATAAAAGGATGTATTCGGGTAAGGACGGAGCGATTATATTGGCAGAAGGAGAGATTGAATAGTGCCATAAGGTGAAGTGAAAAATTATTTAATTCTCTTCTCTATCTCTTTTTGTGAAAATTAACGATATAGATATGAGAAGGTGGAAGGAATACAACGAAATCATAACAGATTCATTATGGATAATTCCTTCAAGGGATAACAGCGGGGCCCATACTCCAGAATACCACGGTAATTTCATCCCCCAAATTCCAAGGCAGGCAATGCTGAGGTTTACCCGCAGGGGAGAGTGGGTTCTTGATACTTTTGCAGGACTTGGCACAACTCTCATTGAAGCAAGAAGATTGGGGAGAAACTGCACGGGGATTGAAATAAGCAACGAGATTGTGAATAAAGCAAGAAAATTAATTGAGGAGGAAAAAAATAAATTTGGGGTTGAGACAAAAATCATCGCGGGAGATTCAACAGATGAAAAAACCTATGAAAATTTAGGTAATTTTCAACTTGTTATAATGCATCCCCCCTACTGGGATATAATCAAATTTTCGGAAAAAAAGAATGATTTATCAAATTCAAAAACAATTGATGATTTTCTCCATAAATTCGGAAGGGCAGTCAAAATTGCCTCAAGACATCTGGATGATGGTCGTTATCTTGTTCTTGTAATCGGTGATAAATATTCAAACGGCTCTTGGATTCCTCTGGGATTTTACACGATGGATATCGTTATGAAAAATGGATTCAATTTGAAAAGTATAGTCGTGAAAAATATTGAGGAAAACAGGGGAAAAAGAGGACAGTATTCATTGTGGAGATACCGCGCATTAAAGCATGGCTACTATATTTTCAAGCATGAGTATGTAATGTTTTTTGAAAAGGTGAGAAGATGAGAAGGGAAAAATCGTCGGGGGCAGTTGTTTACAATCCGGAAATTAAAAAATATCTTCTCTTGCATTATCCAATCGGACACTGGGATTTTCCCAAGGGACATCTTGAAGAGGGAGAAGATGAAGTTCATGCCTGCCTGAGAGAGGTAAAAGAGGAAACGGGATTAGATATAGATATTCTTTTTGGATTTCACAAGGAGATAAAATACTATTTCAGGGATAAAAATGAATTGGTTGAAAAGAGGGTTGCCTATTTTATCGGCATTACGGAAAAAGAGGATGTGAAATTATCCTACGAGCATGATGATTACAGATGGCTTGATTATGAAGAATCTTCGAAATATTTGAAATTTGGCTCCTCAAAAAAGATTTTGAGAGAAGCCCACGAATTTCTGAAGATGTATAAATTTTAATTATCACTCCTCGTGGACTATTTTTCCCTCCCCTATCACCATGGTGGGATAAGATTCCATTTTGAATGGATCATCGTTCCATACCACCAGTGATGCAAGATTTCCCTTTTTCACTTTTCCAATATTTTTAAGATTTAAAATATCCGCGGAATTTCCGGATATGAGAGAAATTGACTCCTCTTTGCTCATCCCGAATCTTCTGAAAAATCTGAGTTGAAGATATAGATTTCTTTGCAATACCACAGGATGATCGCTCATAACCGCAAATCTTGGCTTTATATCCACCAGATATCTTATGTTTCTCCATGTCTCATTTTTCAGTTCAACCTTGTAGGAGAAGGAATCAATTGGTCCATATATCACATCTAAATTTCTCCTTTTCACCTTTTCCCAGAGTTCACGAGAATGAACATCGCATCCATGGTTTATGACTGCACGAATTCCAAATTCATCAATGAGATTCATAAGCACAATTATATCATCTTCTTTGTGAACATGAACCATAAGAGGCATTTTTCCATCTAAAATATCCATGAATATGTCTGTCAGGGGCTCAACTTCCTCTTTTTCTTTCTTCTTTTTTCTTATTAACTCCTTAGTTTTCCTTGCTTTAATGAGTTCTTCACGGAGCATGGCAACTGCACCCATCCTCGTGCTTGGTCTCGTGCCCTTCCAGTCAGTTGTGCTTCTCGGGTTGTATCCAAGGGCTGCCTTTATACCTATATTTTTTATGAATGCATCTCCAATGTCCCTTGCAAAATTTCTTATTAACGCGGTTCTTCCTCCAATTATATTGCCGCTTCCCGGCATGACATGCGAATATAGAACTCCAAATTCCACACTCTCCCTGAATGCCCTATCATCCATATAAACAGAGTGCAGAGCATTTACAAGAGGATATATAGCGTTCATCTGCTCATTACTCTCATCCTCTTGATACGGCTCACCGCTCCTTGACATCCCTATGTGGCAGTGCGGGTCTATAAATGCAGGAGTTACAACTCCTTCCCCTATAACCTCTGCCTTTCCCTTCTCCTTATCTATCCCCTTTATCTTTTCATTTTCAAAACTCACATACACATTTTTCTTTGCTTTTTTTGGTGTTCCATCATAAAGTATTTTTGCCTTAATTACTTTCATAAGTGGGAGATTGCATAATCACGCATAAATTTTTCTTCTTTGGAGAGATAAGAAACATAATTTAAATTTTAAAATATCCATCAATTTCTCTCACATGATTTATCAGCATCTCATAGGTTTTATTCGTGGAGAGAGTTAAAGAATCCCCTATCATTATGAGTTTTCTCTTAGCTCTTGTAAGTGATACATTTAATCTTCTTAAATCATTGAGAAATCCCAGTTCTCCATTTTTATTTGATCTTACAAAAGATATGATTATTACTTCTTTTTCCCGCCCTTGGTATCCATCTACGGATTTTATTTCAAATCCACAAAGATTCATTCTCAGATAATCCACTTGGTCGTCATAGGGGGTTATTACTCCAATATAATCCTTTTTCAATCCCATGGATATGAGTTGCTCAGCCAATTTCATAACAATACTCCCCTCGCATTGATTCATCTTGGATGTTGATCCTGTTTTTGTTTTCTCGGGGCATTGTCCTATTGTATCTATAAAAACCACAGGCAAATCGGGGTTGCATGCCCGAGTTATTATATCCTCACCATTTTTAAATTTCAGTGGAAAATCGCTGAGAGTTATATTTTTAACATCCTCAGCTGTGAAAATCTCGTTCCCGTAAAACACCATGTTGGGAAATTTCATTATTTTCTCGTTCATTCTATACTGCACATTCAGAACATGGATTATTTTATCCCCATAAATTGATAATAATCTCTCAAATAGCGTATATTCCAGCCCTTTTGCATCAATGCTTGCAACTGTTGGTGGTAATTGCTTGTGGTCACCCGCCATAACAATCTTATTAACTTTAACCATGGGAATCAGGCATGACGGCTCCACTGCCTGGGTTGCCTCATCTATAAACAATGTATCAAAATTATACCCCGCTAAGATTTCCCCTCCCGCCGTGGAATTTGTTGTGCAAATCACATCCGCTCCATCAATCAATCTTTTAATTGCCCTATCCTCGTATTTCTTTGCCTTCTCAACAAGTTTTGTAATTTCATCATTTATATCCAGCCACTTTGCCATACTCTTAATTACCCCTATCTGGATGCCCCTTACACTTCTATTAGCTGATGATAGATATTTTATCTCATCATCACTCAAACCACGCCTCCATTTCATTTCCGGTTTAATATTCTTATCTCTCTCCCCCTTTAGAATATCAATCCTATCCCAGATTTTTCTCGCTTCTCTGTATTCCGGCATTGTCTCAAGAACATAATCCAGTGTATGCTCCATGAGAGTCTTTATGACCCTCGCAGGATTTCCCACTCTCAAAACTGAGATATCGTATCCTATCAATTTTTCAAGAATATTGTCCACTGCAATATTGCTATCCGCTGTTGCTATTACCTTCTTCCCTCTCTTAACCTCCTGATATATCGCCTCCGCTATTGTTGTTGTTTTTCCTGTTCCGGGAGGACCATGGATTATAAATATGTCCTTGGAACTCAATGATTTTAAAACTGCCTCCCTCTGCGAGAAATTCAAATTTTTGTTATGTATGTCAATATTCCTAACACTCTCAAATCTCGGATATATTTTACCTATTAATAGTGGTAAAAATCTGCTATTTTTAATCTTCTTCAATGCATCAAGCATTCTCTGAAATGTTATATCATTCACATAAAGATCCATCCTTAAATCCCGCCCATAGACAAATTTCTGAGGCTTTCCATTAAATGCAACCGTTATTGAACTTTTCCTCCTTTCCATAACAGTTCCAGATGGGTTATCCTTCCTTGGCTTCCCGACACTTATAAGAACCACATCCCCCAGGGATATTTCCGTATCCGGCATGTTTTTTCTTATAAACCTGACAAGATATGCACCACCAATCCCACGACCGGCATCTCTACCTCTAAGATGAAGAATGCATCTTCCTCTCCTCTCCCTCTCTTCGCCAGATAATTTCATCATTTCCTCCCTCTGCTTGCTCATCTCCTCATTTCTTTCAATATTTATCAATCTTTTGAAAAATCTGTAATACTCTTCGTAGTTTTCAAATTTCATCCTGAACTCACTCCCGGAACCTCGCCAGCCTTCTTAACAGCATACTGTGTTCCCAAGGGAGATACTATTTGAAATATTGCAGTTGTAACAGCCATGAGTGTGATTATTATTCCTCCCAGCCCATACTGTGATAATTCCTGGGCAGCAGAGGCAGCAAGACCAACGGCAACGCCAGCCTGATTTAAAAGAGCAACACCTAAATATTTCTGCACTTTCTTCTCCGCCTTGGCTATGTAACTTCCAAAACCACATCCTATAAATTTACCAACTGTCCTGCCAATGCAGTAAATAACAGCTAAAAGCCACATTGCCTTAAATAGAGAAAAATCAATCTGCATACCTATGGCGGCAAAGAAAAGCATGTAAATTGGTGTCATAACATAATCTATCATTTTTTGAGATTCCATGCCCGTAGTGTAGCTTATATTTATAACAACCGTGCCAATAAACATGCAGGTGAGAATTGTTGACACACCTACCCAAGATGCTATGCCCCACCCCAAGATGGTCACAGCCACACCTATCACAAATATATTATCGGGAGTTAGAGATATTTTCTTGCTCAGAAATGATATGAAAAGACCTAAAGCCGCTCCTATGCCCAGAGCACCAAATATTTCCCAGAGAGCATGAAGAATAAAAAATGTTGCGCTTACAGATGAGCCAAGCATATCCTTTGTCCATATTATACCGAAAACATAGATTACGATCGCCGCAGCATCATCAAGCCCAACTATTGCGGTTGCAATCTGTGTGAGATTACCATGAGATGACAAACTTCTGAAAACTGCAATAGTTCCAGCGGGAGCAGTAGCGGGTGCTAAGGATGCAAGAAGCACTGAGAGAGGCATGTTTCCCGTATACAAGAAGACAAATAGCCAGACCACAAATGATGTTACAATAACTTCCACAACCAATATAATAAGCACTTTCTTCCCCATTTTCTTAAGGAAATCATAGGAGAAGGTCAATCCAACCATGTATCCAACAAAGGCAAGTGTAACCGATGTAATCCCGCTAAAAAAATAAGCAGGGGCTTTAAATCCCAATAGCGATATTACAATACCTGCAAATAAGTACGCAAGAACTTCAGTTAGATATATTTTGCGAAATAGAAAACCCAATCCAAGACCAAGAAACAGAAGTAAAGAGACAATTATGTAAATATTATTCAATATCATATCAACACCTCCGCAACTCATTATTTTTCCATTGAATTTCTTCCATGCTGGGAGGAGGAATTAAAAGACACCTATTAAATATTTGGGTATTTTTCGCATATATAAACACATTGTTTTCAATCATACATATCTCTTTGCTCTCTAACTGCAGGATGATGTTGTGAGGTTTTCTAACCTGTGCATAAACTTTATAAACCTAATTGTAATAATGATTATTATGATACGGTTTATTAACAGAAAAGAAGAGATAAAAATTTTAGAAGATATTGCAAATTCAGATAGAGCAGAATTGGTTCTGCTATACGGGAGGAGGAGGGTCGGAAAAAGCGCTTTACTTCTGCAATTTGCGAAAAAATATGATGCACAGTATTTCCTCGCTGATGCTTCTCAGAATATTTTAGATATTCTCTCCTCGCAGGTGGTGGATAGATTTGTGAGATTTGGAAACTGGGAAGATTTCTTCTTGTATATTCTTGAAAGTGAGAAGAAAATATTTATAATTGACGAGTTTCAATATATTTACAGGGTTAATCGTGCCTGGCCCACACAACTGCAAAGGTGGTGGGAAAAAATAAAAGAGAGAAAGAAGAAGGTGATACTGTGCGGCTCTATTATATCCACTATATACCGAATAGCAAAGGGCTATGGTTCTGCATTATACGGCAGGAAAACGAGAGAGATGAAGATTGACCCCCTGAGATTTCCTGCAGTGGTGGATTTCTTCCAAAATAGAAAGTTAGAAGATATTGTTAAATTCTACGCTCTTACAGGTGGGGTTCCAAGATATATGGAGGAGATGGATACAAAGCGAAGTGTGGAGTGGAATATAAAGAATAGAATACTTGAAAAGACCTCATTTCTTTATAATGAACCGATGAACCTTATGTTTGAAGAGTTTAGAGATCCCGCTCCATATATTTCTATAATATCCGCCATAGTAAACGGTTACACTAAATTTAGCGATATTGCAACTTATTCTGGTATTGATGCTCATAAACTTTACAAGTACCTTATGTCACTTGAAAGGGTTGATATCATTACAAAGGATATTCCTGTAACGGAGAGAAAAATAAAGGTCAAAAGAACTAAATATTGTGTGAAGGATAACTTCTACCGATTCTGGTTCAGGTTCGTTTTTCCAAATCGTGCAATGTTAGAGATGGGACTTGCGACCGAGGTATACAGAAAAATAGAGAGAGATTTCTCGCAGTATGTTGGGCAGGTTTTTGAGGATATTGTTCGTGGTATTTTTCCTCTTTTCAAAATTGGAACTTATGATTCCATGGGAAGATGGTGGCACAAGGACACGGAAATTGACATAGTTGCTCTTAATCATGATACAAACGAGATTTTTTTCGGCGAGGTGAAATGGAAAAGCAATGTGAGATGCCAAAAAATTATGGATGAACTTCGTAAAAAAGCTGAAAAGGTGCCATGGGAAAGAGGAGGAAGAAAAGAGAAATATGCAGTATTTGCTAAGAACTTCAGAGACAAGAAAGATGGATGCTTTGATCTGCAGGATATTGGTAAGGTGGTTAAAAAGTAAGATTGTAAGATACCTCATCTGGAAGAAAGATTTTTAATGTTTAGGAACATGCATTTATAATGGTGGAAGAGGAGACAAAACTTCCGAATAACTCCCTTGAGGGGGGTTATATGTATTTCG
>CAZVSZ010000064.1:0-7429 GCA_964630095.1 uncultured Thermoplasmata archaeon
ACTTTCTATCAAAAATTTTATAATCTTTTTAGGTATCCCTAAATCATGATTGTGGCAGTATCAACAGATGACGGGGAAAACCTAACACAAGAGCATTTTGGAGATGGAAAATTTTTTCAGATATACCATGTAAACGAAGGAAATTTAAAACTTTTAAAAATAATAAAAAATAAAACAGGGGAAGAAGATGAGCATGGTGATATAGAGAAGGCAAGGCAGATATCGCAGATTCTAAATGAAATGGATATTCTTCTTGGTTTTAGATTTGGTCCAAATATAATGAGAATAAAGAGAAAATTTCTGCCAGTAGTTTCAAGAAACAGGAATATAGAAACTGCATTGAGAAATCTCAGGAAGAATATAAGGGAAATAGAAAGAGAATTGGCAAGGGATAATAAGCGGGCGGTAATTCTTGGAGAAAATATTAAATTTGTGGATGTAAAGGATGCTGAACTGTGAGGAAAATTTATTTATTTTGGAATATCATAAGGAAGTAAAATATGGTGATAAGAATGGAAGATATTTACTGGATTGTATGGCTCCCAATTACGGCATTTCTTCTTTTTATAGTGGTATATGCTCTCTATGAAATAAGAAAAATAAGAAAGATTCTTGAAGAAGCATTCAAAAAGAGATAAAACTTTAAAACGGGACTTCATTATTTCAGCAGTTCTTTTCTATATTTATAAGCAATGTAGAATGTGAAAACTGTTAGAACTGAAAGAAGAGATATTACTATGAAATATGGTGTATAATCACAATTTTCATTTTGATAAGTTTCAGAGTATTTCCAGGAGGATATTATTGCGGTATTCTTCATAATTAGTTCTGTGTAATTTTCGCAGGAAAATATGTCCACATAGAGAACTTTAATTCCTGTTTCCTTTGATATTTCCATTGCAATCTCTCCTGCCTTACTATCCTCAAGATTCTTTGCATTTACTATGAAATCAATTTTTCCATTTTTTATTTTTTCTTCAATGTTATTCATCTCCTGTGGAGATATGAACTGATTTGGACCCTTCACTATGCTTCCCAAAACGGATACATTGAGGGATTTTAAAGCATAGAAAACTCCAGGAACAGCAATTAGGGAAGTTTTATTTTTTAAATCAAATATCCTCTCCATATTTTTCATATATTCTCCCACTTTCTCAATCTCATTTGAGAATGATTTAAAATTTTTCTCATAGTAACCAGAATTCTCAGAGTCCATGGATATAAGTTTATTTTTTATTGCTTTTCCAATATTCAACCCATTATGAGGATACAGCCAGTACCCATGAAAATCTTTTCCAAAATTGTTAAGATTGAAGAGGGTGGCATTGTAATCTTCAAAATCCAAAATATTTTTATCTTTAATTGAATCTTTTATCTTTTTATCAATTGAAAAAAAATTGCTATTAGCCAGGATAACCAAATCTGCATTTTGAATCTTCTGGATATCCTCCTGAGTTAGAGAATAATCATGAATGTCTGACCCCTGAGGAACGATGTAATCTACATCCACTAAATTCTTTCCTATATCCTTGGCTATTGTGGAGAATATTTGCAGGGTTGCAACTATTTTTATTCTTCCCTCCGAGCCAATCACATTGGGCAAAGATACGGATATCAATACTATTATTCCAATCATTGTGATTATTTTTCTCATCATATGTTAGGTATTGCCTAACAAAATATAAAGGTTGCGGTTAGGTAGTGCCTAACAGATTACAGAGCATTTTTCATTTTTCCTTCCATTATGTAATTTATTGTATCTTCTGCCATATCTGCAGAGTATTCCCCAGTTCTTCTAATGCTTTCGGCGATATAAGCAAGAGATATGGCAATGTTTCCCCTTACATTATTTGCATGCGTCAATATTTGTTTGTAAACAGGAACAATTTTCTCAGAATTTTCAATTGTGTTATTTGCCTTTTCAAGATTCTTAGAGAAAAAAGATTCAATTGCGTCTCTAAAAATGGAAAGTGCAAAGTTTCCACCTTTGTTTATTATATTTAACACAATTCTATTATTGTAATTCTCTTTTATTAAATGTTTTACACTCTTTGCAATTCTAACACCATGGTCGCCAATTCTCTCCATATATCTAGCAAGAAGAAAACTATGCATAGCGGTTGATGTTGATATATTCACATCCTCCCCTTGCACCCCTATCATTCTATACTCCCTTGCTATAAGCCAGTAAAGTCTATCTAGCTCACAATCTCTTGCCACCACATCCTCAATGAGCTCCAAATCCCCTGTAAATAGGGATTCTAAAGTATCTCTGTGCATTCCATTTGCTATTTCGTACATCCTTTTTAGCCCTTTAAAGAGAGGTATTTCTTTTGGGTCAATAAGGTCTTTAATTATGATTTCATCAGTTTTTTCTTCAACAATTTCAATGCCTATTGCAGTTTTTGTAAATTTTATTATCTCTCTTCTTATTTGTGGCGTGAAAAAAGTATTGCTTTTTATTCTCATCTCTCCAAAACCGCTCATATATGAGCCCACAAGAGAACGGAAAAGAAGGGCGGTGGATGTGCTTTCATTAATAACCAATATTTTGGATTTTTCTATTTTATTCTGTGCTCTTCTTGGAAATATGAGCAGGGAACCATCTTCTCTTGGAGTAATATTGATTTCATCATTTTTCTTCAATCCCGAACTTTCAACCCACCATTTCGGAAGCGATACTATATATGATGAGCCACCGGTCATCTGAATCTTTCTTGTTTCCATAATTCAGCATGCCTTTATAAAATATAAATTTTTTTTCTTACTATATACCTCAATATAGTTTATATGGATGACTATAAAATATTTCGGCAAACTATATATTGAAACCCGTAATTTGCCGATTGAGGTGAAAAAATGAAATCCGAAAGAAAGAAAATATTGGGCGTAGCGCTGGCAATAATAATAGTAGTGGGTATAGGTGTGGTTATGTTGCCCAGGGGCCAAGGTCAGCAGACTGTGAGTTTAAGAACCACTGGTGCAACTTTTCCACAGTATCAAATACAGAAGTGGATAAATGAGTACCAAAAGAGCCATACAAATGTAAAGATAGAGTATGAAGGTGGCGGTTCCGGGCATGGACAGGAAGCATTTCTCCAGGGATTAACTCAGATAGGAAGAAGTGACCCCCCCGTAAAAGAAGGCACATGGAACAAATTTAAAAATACTGGTGACCAGCCATTACAATTTCCGGAAATTGTTGGTGCGGTGGTGGTCTCCTATAATGCCCCGGGGGTTGGAGATGGACTAAAACTTAGCCATGATGCACTTGTAGGAATATTCATCGGTAGCATAGAATACTGGGATAATCCCGCAATAAAACAGGATAATCCTCATGTGAATCTTCCTCATCAGAAAATAATAGTTGTTCATAGAAGTGATGCAAGTGGAACAACTGATATATTTACAACATATCTCAGCATAATAAACAAAACATGGAAGGATAAGGTGGGAGCAGGAAAGGCTGTTAACTGGCCAACAGATAATGTGGGAAGAGGTCTCGGAGGCAATGGAAACCCGGGAGTTGTTGCAATATTAAAAAAGACAGATTACAGTATATGTTATACAGAACTATCATTTGCCATAAATGAGAAACTTCCAACAGTATCTCTTGAGAATGCTGAGGGTAGATTTACCCGACCTACAGATACAGCAATTAAAGCAGCTGTTGTAGGGGTGAGTTCAAAAATACCTGCACCAACAGAAGGGTACAAGGAGAATCTTGAGCAACTTCTGAATGCTCCCGGAGAGAAATCATATCCAATAGTGGCGTTCACACATATCTTGGTATGGAAGAACATAAATGGAAAGCACTATTCACACGACGAAGCAGTTGCAATAAAGGAATTCCTTAAATGGATACTCACAGAGGGACAAAATCCTGAGGATATTGCACCTGGATATGTTGGACTTCCACAGAATGTGGCAAACATAGGACTTGATGCTGTGAATCAAATAGAGGTTCCTTAAATATCATCTTTTTTGTGATGCAACATGATGAAATTAAAAAGATTGCAGGATATTAAACCGATTAAAAAGTTAATCACACATAGACATGGAAAATTGGACTCTTTTCATCTGATAACATATCCTGCGGTTATTTTCGTGTTTATTCTTTTTGGGTGGATGCTATTCACCTATTTTTCCAGTTCAATTCCTGCATTTCAAAGGGAAGGGATTGATGTTTACCTTAAAAATCTCTGGAGAGCAACTGAAGAATCCTCAAAAGAATATTATGGAGTCCTTGCGGCGATATGGGGAAGTATATACACATCCTTGATTGCTCTTGCAGTTGCTTTACCCCTCTCTATATCATATTCAATATTTGTAGTTGATTATGCCCCTAAAAGAATAAAAAATATTTTGATAATAACATCGGATATTATGGCTGGCCTTCCAACCATAATTTACGGTATCTGGGGGGCATTTTTTTTAGTTCCATTTCTGAAAGACTATGTTATGATTCCGCTTTATGAGTATTTTTCATTCATACCTATATTTTCTGAAAAGCCAGTATCTGGATTTAGTTTTCTTTCAGCAGGAGTACTTTTAGGAATAATGATAACTCCCTTTGTTTCTGGAGTTATTAGAGAAGCATATAATATGGTGCCTTTTACATACAGGGAGTCAGCATACTCATTGGGACTCACTAAATATGAAGCAACAAAACTGCTTATTGGATACATAAAACCAGCAACATATTCAGGCGTTATTTTAGGATTTGGAAGGGCTATTGGAGAGACAGTAGCAGTTAGTTTAGTTATAGGAAATTCTTTTACTCTCACGGTGAATATTTTCTCTCCAGGCTATACAATATCATCGTTGATTGCCAACCAGTTCGGAAACTCGTTCATCTATGGGCACATGACACCTGTATTGTACGCAGCAGGTTTGTTTCTATTTGTTGTGGGACTCATAATAAATATTTTAGGAATCTACATTCTCAGGAGGTGGAAAAAGAATGTGTCAATTTAATATCAGAAAAATTAAAGAATGGATATTTTTAGGCTCCATAATGATTTTGTCTTTTCTTATGATTATTCCACTTTTACACATTATATTTACTGTGTTTATGAAAGGCATGGGGGTCATACTTAACACAGGTCCGGTATTTATAACAGGTACTTTGAGTGGAGGGGGTATTGGCCCTGCAATAGTGGGCACTTTAATTCTTACATTCTTAGCATCCTTAATTGGAATTCCCATAGCATTTGTCGTAGGAATATACGCTTATGAATATCCTGATAGCATTATTGGAAGGGCTACAACGGCATTGCTTGAAATAATGCTTGAATTTCCAACAATTCTTGTGGGATTATTTATCACTCAAATTATTGTTATTCCAATGGGAACATATTCTGCCATAGCCGGTGCTTTTTCCCTTGCTATTATTCTCATGCCATACATGTCCGTTTACACTAAGGAATCCATGAATCAGATACCTTTCACTTTCAGGGAGGCGGCATTTAGTCTTGGTCTGACAAAGGTAAAAACAATTTTCAGAGTAATAGCCCCTATTGCCAAAAGAGGCATATTAACAGGTCTTCTCATCTCCATAGCCAAGGTGGCAGGTGAAACAGCGCCACTTCTTTTTACAGCCGGTGGTTTGTATCAGTCCTATCCACAGGGGGTAGATAAGCCAATAGGTGCAATTCCTCTCCTCATATACACACTTGTGCAGAGTCCCAGCCCGGAAGACCATGCTATGGCATGGGGCGCTGCTTTGGTCCTTATGTTGATTTTCTTGGGTGTTTTCATACCTCTGCGTCTGAGCATAAGGGAGGTGAAATTATGAGTGATATTGCGGTAGAGACTAAAAATTTGAACATATACTACAAAGACAATCATGTAATAAAAGATGTAAATCTCAAAATTCAAAAGAATATAGTGTTTGCTCTAATGGGTCCAAGTGGATGTGGAAAATCCACATTCCTGCGAAGCATAAACAGGATACTTGAATTAAATAAGGATGCCAGAGTAAGCGGAGAAATTTTGATTTTCGGGAAGAATATCTATGCTCCGGGGGTTAATCCTGCGTCAGTTAGAAGGGAAGTTGGAATGGTATTCCAGTACCCAAATCCTTTTCCTCATTTAACCATATACAACAATGTGGCAATAGGATTGAAAATGAATCACCTGGTTAAGAACAAAAAGGAGATGGATGATCGGGTTGAATGGGCACTGAAAAAAGCTGCGCTGTGGGAAGAGGTTAAAGATAGATTGCATGAGTATCCCTCATCACTTAGCGGTGGTCAGAGGCAGAGGCTTGTAATAGCCAGGGCGCTTGCCATGAAGCCAAAGGTTATACTAATGGATGAGCCCACTGCCAACATAGATCCTGTTGGAACAAGAAAATTGGAGGATCTTCTGTTTGAACTCAAAAAGGATTACACAATTGTTCTTGTTACCCATTCTCCTCCACAGGCAGCGAGAGTTAGCGACTATGTTGGCTTTATTTATTTGGGGCATCTGGTTGAAATTGGAGAAACAAAAAAGGTTTTTGAAAGTCCGAAGAATAAACTTACAGAGAAGTATGTAATGGGGGAGCTTGTATGAGGTGATAAAATGAGAGAGAAATTTCATAGAGAATTGGAAGAACTGAAAGGAGAAGTGGAAAAAATGGCAAATTTGTCTGCAGGAATGCTCCAAGATTCAGTAATAGCATTGAAAGAGAGAAATGCTGGACTTGCTGAGGAGGTAATATCAAAGAAAAATAAACTTGCTGAGATGGATAATAGTATTGAAGAGAGGGCACTTGAATTAATAGCCCTTTATCAGCCAGTGGCAAAGAATATGAGAACAATCGGTAGTATATTGAAAATAATTACATATCTTACAAGAATTGGAAGATATGGGAAGGATATTGCGAACATTGTCAAGAAATTTGCAAATGAACCAAATATAGCAAAGCTGGTTGAAATTCCTTATATGGCGGAAGTTGTGAATAAAATGATAAATGATGCCCTGAAAGCATTTAGAACCGAAGATATATCCCTGATACAGGATTTCTCAGAGATTGATGATTCAATTGATTCTCTCTGCTATTCAATTTTCAGGGAGTGCATAACATACATGATGGAAAATCAAAAAAATATAACACGATGTATGTATTACATTCTTATTGCTCGGTATCTGGAAAGATGTGCGGATCACGCTTGCAAGATTGCAGAGAAAGTACATTACATGGTAACTGGAGAGAGGATTGAAATAAAATAATTTTAAAATTTTCAAATATTAATCTCTTCTATCTTCAAATCCATCGGTTCAAGGGGCTTATCTACATCCACCCCATTGCGTATTGCCCATTTTCTTATAATATGAACAAGAAGTTTTGAACCAAATTTTGCAAGTGGTGAAAAAATTAAAAGATTGGGATTTCCACGTGCTGCTCTCTTCAATCCATGGTCAACTTCCCATGCAAGATGTC
>CAZVSZ010000065.1:0-7377 GCA_964630095.1 uncultured Thermoplasmata archaeon
GTGAGATAATAAATTTTAAGATCCTTTTTTGAGCAAATTTTATAGAGGGGGCAGGATTTACATGTGAGCATTTCTTTTTCATCTCTCTTTCTCTCCTCAAGGTATCCCATCTTCATAATATGCTCAATCATTCCAATAACTGCAGAATAATCCATATTCATAATCTCTGCAATCTCGTAAATTGTCTTTCCCTCGCTAATCAGTTTTAGAACTTTTTTAATCATTCTCCTTTCCTCCTGAAAGACCATCTTACAAAGAAGGGATAGAGAGCAGGAATTGCAAGGAAAAATAGAAAAATCTCGGGTCTCATCATCAAATTATAGGAGACGCATGATTCTCCAATGCAATTTATGTAATAATCAAGAATGTCCGCAAGAAGGATGAATATCCCTACAAGAGAATCTGCAAGAAGAATAAATGCCCCAACTATGTAAAAAGAGAGCCCACTGAAAAGCCCCCGATAGGTTTCTTTCATACCGACAAACAATAGCGATGAGGCGAGGAGTAGAACGAAGCCTCCCATGAAATCCCCGGGGATAAAAATGAAAGAGGATACAAGGATTGTGCCAAGGGTGAGAAAGAATACCAGAATTGTGAGAATCAGATATATTAAATTTTTCTCGTTTTTCAAAAATGTAATGGGATAAAGTGAAACAAGAGAGACAAAACATAAATAATATCCGATAGGAAATAAAATTTTCAGAATTTCCCCAATACCAAAGTAAAGTGAAAGGGTTGCAATAAACGATGAATAGATAACTGAAATTTTAATTAAATTTTCTCTCTTCATCAACCCACCCCCAGAAGTAAGCCAATATTAAATGCAAGGAATGAGAACAGGAATGCAAGGGCAAAACCCTCAAAAATCACAAAGAGAACGAATTTTATACTTTTTGTCTCCCCGTATATCGTTCCAAGAGTTGCAACGCAGGGAGTATAGAAGAGGAGAAACAGAAGGAATGAATAAGCCTGAAGAGAGGTCATTGCAGATGCCATGGCAATTTTACTTCCAAAGAGAACGGAGAACACATCTATTACAACTTCCTTTGCAAAAAATCCAAAGAATAGGGCGATTATTGACTGTGGAGTTAATCCAAATATTCTGCCAAAGGGAGCAAGAAAGAAAGAAATTTGACCAATATAACTACCCTCGCTTCCATACTCAACTCCCCATGGAAGAGAAGCAAGAACCCATATCAGGGCTGCAGCACCTATTATTATCGTTCCCGCCTTTTTCAAGAATCCTTCGCTTTTTTCCCACATGTGGATGAATATGCCCTTCGTGGTTGGAACTCTGTATGGAGGTAGTTCCATAACAAATGGCTCTGCCTCACCTTTGAAAATTGTCTTGCTGTATATGAATCCAAGAAGTGCAACGACTCCAATTGATATGAGAAATAGGGACCAGAGAACCAGCGCCTGGTTCTCCCTGAAAAATATGGATACAAGGAATGCAAATACCTGAATTCTCGCACCGCATGGAATGAGGGGATTTAATGCTATGCTCAATTTTCTCTCCCTTTCATTTTTCAATGACCTTGTTGCCATTATTGCAGGGACATTGCAGCCGAATCCAAGCATCAGAGGTATTATTCCACGACCTTCCAAGCCCATCTTTCTCATAACTCTGTCAAGAAGAAAAGCGACTCTTGATAGATATCCAGAATCTTCTAAAATTGAGAGAATCAGGAAGAGAAGCATTATCACTGGAGCAAATGTCAAAACTGCACCAAGACCACGAAGCATGCCGTAATTGATGAGCGATGATAGCCATTTTGGCATAAAGCCATTCATCCACTGATATGATAAATCTATTAATCCAGGAATATGCCCCGATGCAACATCTTTTCCATTGAATCCGAGGTCTATTGCATCCTGAAATGGTGCTGCAACTAAGAATACAAATTGAAATGCAAGATACATTACGGCGAAAAATATTGGTATACCAAATATTTTGTGGGCAATAACATGGTCAACCATATCCGTTATTGTAACCCCACCAACATTTATAGGCTCTGCTACCTCATGGAAAAGCCCATGAGAGAAAGAATACCGAAAAGAGGTCATAATGCTTTCAATATCATCCCCGTAGATATCTTCAATCTTGTGCCTGATATGCTCTGCAAGATGCAAAATATCTCTTGCTCCCAAATCCCTGAATTTTGATATGACTTCAACATCATTTTCAATAATTTTTATTGCATACCATCTCTCATTTTTAATCTTCAATTTTTTAATTTTATTTTCCAGTTCTTCAATTTTATCTTCAACATCCTCTGGATATTCCACTTTTTTTGGTTTGAATTTCCCATTAATTATTGCATTTTTCAGATTCTCAATTCCCTCCCCCCTAGTGGCAACAGTGGGAACAACCGGCACCCCCAATATCTTCTCCATCTTTTCAACATTTATTCTGTATTTTCTTCTTGCCTCATCAAACATGTTTAGAACCACAATTATTTTATCACTCAATTCTAAAAGTTCTGTGAGTAAATACAAATTTCTCTCAAGATTTGAAGAATCAATGATATCTATTATAACATCTGGGCTTTCATCTATTATAAAATTTCTTGCAATAAGTTCTTCTGGAGAGTAAGATGTAAGGGAATATGTACCGGGTAAATCAACCACCTTGATTTTTTCCCCATTGATTTCCATAAATCCCTCCTTCTTCTCCACAGTAACACCCGGCCAGTTGCCAATGTGCTGATGAGAGCCAGTTAAATCATTGAAAATTGTGGATTTTCCTGTGTTTGGATTTCCAGCAATTGCAACGAGCAATCAATCACCTCACATATATGCGGTATGCTATGCCCCTTCCAATTGTAAAAACACCATGTTCTGTTTTAACGGTTATTGGACAGCACCCTCTTATGACCTCTATTTCCTTCCCGATGGATATACCCATTCTTTTAAGATTCCTTATGAATCCAACGCCCCCATCTAAAAGAACTATGCGAATCCTGTTATTTGGAGGAATAAGATAAAGCGGGACTACTTTATCCACTTCAACATAATTTGCTTCATTTCTTCGCAGAGATACAAAAAATCCACGAATTTCGTATTCTACTGGGTCTCCCAAGGGTGAAATCCTTGCCACTCTTATTATGGTCCCGGGTAGAATACCCATGGAGAGCAATCTCCTGTGTATTGCACCTGAGCCAAGTACATCCGTAACCAGTCCAGTTTCACCTACCTTTAAATCACTCAGTTTCACAATTGAAGAATAATAATTGAATATTTAAATTTATCTAAACATTTTTGGGTAACCTAATGATTCTTTCTATTTTTCCACCAAACTTATATTGAGCCTTGTTATTACTTAAACTATGAATTCAAAGATAAAAGATTCAATGCTTTCATTGGATATATATGCATGGCTTAAGGAAAATCTGGAAAAGATAGAGGGAGGTTTCATAAAGAAAATTTATCAAATTGGAGAAAAAGAGTTTTTAATAAAAATTTACAAGAACGAGACAAGAAATTTATATGTAAATTTAAATGGCTGGCTATATTTTGATAACAGAGATGTCCCTGAGAAGCCAAGTATGTTTGCAATGTTTCTCCGCAAAAGATTCTCATCAAAAAGAATAAAGAGAGTTGAGCAGATAAATTTTGACAGAATTGTGAGAATTGATTGTGATGATTATTCCCTGATTCTTGAACTTTTTGGTGGAGGAAATGTAATCGTGTTGAAGGATAATTTAATTGAGAGAGCCTACATAGAGAGGGAATGGAAGAATCGCTCCATATTGAAAGGGCATTATTATGCCCCACCACCCGCAAAAAAGAATCCGATTACGGATATTGAAGATATATGCAATGTGATAAATTCCTCAAAATACGATATTGTTCGTGCTATTGCAATTGAGTATAATATTGGAAGATATGCGGAGGAAGTATGTATAAGGGCAAATGTGGATAAGAATAATAAAAAAGTGAATGATGAAGAGTGTCAAAGGATAAAAAAGGCAATTGGAGAAATTTTCGTATTTAGTGGTGGTTATATCTATGATAATTTTTTCTCTCCGGTTCCTCTGAAAATGGAAAGTGAAGAGAGGAGTATATATAAGGATTTTAATGAATGCATAAAAAAATATGCAGAGAAATTCAAAATTGAAGAAGGGGAAGAAAGTAAAAAATTAAAGAGAATTAAAGGGGAGCAGGAAAAATTAATAAAAAAATTCGTGGAGGAAGGGGAGAGGATGAGAAAAATAGGCGATAAGATTTACGAGCATTTCGGAGAAATTGAAGAGATGATAGAGAAAGCGAGAAGAGGTGAAATTGAATACAATAGAAAAAATGGAATGATGAAGGTTAAATTTGATACTCTTGAATTTGATGTAAATGTGAAAAAATCCCCGGGAGATAACGCCTCTTATTACTACAATATGGCAAAAAAATTAAAAGAGAAGGTAAAAAGAGCGAAAGAAAAGGAGAAGGAAATTGAGGAAAAAATAAAAAATGAGAGAAAAAAGAGAAAGAAGAAGGAAAAAAAGAGGAAAAAATTCTGGTTTGAAAAATACCGCTGGTTCATAAGTTCAGAGGGAATACTGGTAATTGGAGGAAGAGATGCAAAAACCAATGAGGAAGTGGTAAAAAAACACATGGGTGATAAGGATATTTACATGCACGCGGATATCCATGGCGCCCCAAGTATTGTAATAAAATCCGAAGGAAAAGAAATAGGAGAGAAAACACTTAATGAGGCTGCTCAATTTGCTGTGAGCATGAGCAAGGCATGGAATGCTGGCATTGGGAATTTATCTGCTTACTGGGTTTATCCATCGCAGGTTAGCAAGATGGGAGAGAGTGGAGAATATGTAGCGAAGGGTGCTTGGGTTATTCATGGTAAGAGAAACTACATTCACAAGGTACCTCTTATTCTTGCTGTGGGAATTGTGAAAATTGATGGGGATGAAATTTTGATGTGCGCACCGGAGGATGCTGTGAGAGTAAAGACGGAAAAGTATATTCTAATATTCCCCGGAGATATGAAGAAGGAAGGAGGGGCTAAGATAATTGCGAAAGAATTCAGTGTGAGCGTGGATGAAGTTATGCGCATTTTACCCCCGGGAAAAATAAAAATTGAATCTCATCTATAAATTTCCACAACTTTTCTTATATTTTCATTCACATCATTATCCCATGGGGTGATTATTAATCTTTTCCCGTATTTTGAGCATATATCCATCAATAATTTGAAAAATGCATGAAATCTGTTAACATCCCAATCCTGAAATATATGCTCTATCCCAACAATTACCAAATCATTTCCCTCCGATATTTTTCTGTTTAAAATATCAAGAACTTCAAATTGAATTTTATCCTTGGGATATCCCTCCCCGCAATCAGTAATCCATACACACCTCTCCACTTCAATTCCAATTTTTGCTGGATTTTGCGATGTGAGATATACCCCTTCAATATTTTTATCCAGATTCGGATAAGTATAAACAATGTTAGTTTTCGCATCACCCTTTTCTTCTTTCATTATTTCATCAAACAGACTTTTAATTTGGTTTTTCTCATCTTCAGAAAGCAATTTCAAGTCATATCCATTTAAAATTACAGTCCCCTCATACAGGGAGGAAAAATCAATAACATCCTTTAAAAATTTATGAATTTTATCAAATTTTTGAAATGCCCTAAAATACCCGATGCCATCTAAAAATACAGTTCCACCTTTGTTTTCCCTCAAAAATTCTATTGCCGAGTATTCAATTTCAAATTCCAGTCTTTCTGGTCTCAAACTGCGCTCGTAGGATACTTCAGTAATCCATATTATTGGAGATTTCTCAATGTTGAAATTCTCTTGTATCCACTGTGGATTTCTTGTGGTGATAATCAAGCCTGGATGCTCTGAAGCAATATTTCTAAAGTAGGAATAAGAGGAGAGGGAATATATGAGATAATTCTTTCCATATTCTATTTTTTCACCCGAGGTGAATTCTTCAGTTTTGAAATTCAAAGAGAATATTTTGTATTTTGATAGTATATATGTCATGAGTGTGGATGAAAATATAATGGCAAGAGAAGTGGGATCTGGATACAAGTGGCGAACAATAATTGTCGTTATATTTGCAATGAAAGGAACTAAGATTGCGATAAGAAGTGTCAAACTTAAAATTCTATCTATCTTTGTCCTGCCTTTCATAAGATTTTTAAATGTGGTTATAAGAGAGATGAATAGATATAAATAGGAGTATGGAATATGAAAGAAGAGAAAACCAGGACCCCATATTCCCGTTATTCTCATTCTTCCATCAACAGCATATATTTCCTTGAATCCCGAGAAAAAAAGATGGTTCAGGGGAAAACTCATCATCAATATCACACTTATAAGGGGTGGAATCATGAGATAATACCTGATATTTTTCACTTTCATAATTTTACTTTTAATTGGGGTAGTTAAAGAACTCATGAGAACTGTATAACTTACCATGCAGATTCCCGCATACTTTGTAATATAAAAGAGAAGGGTTATATTCCCGCTGAATGTATAGTATAAAAAATCTGAAAAAACCCAGATGAAAGCAGATAGTCCAAGAGATGAAAAGTATATATTTGCCTCATGATGCGGATTTGATTTATAGAGATTATAAGTGAATAAAGCAATCACAAAAGAACCAAAACCATACGCAAAATAATACCAGAGTGTACTCATAAGTTTCCATCTCCCAGTAATCCATTCTCATAGATTCTGAATCTTATGTTTTTTCCCTCCTTTATAGAACGGTGCTTTATCAATACTGCTTCTCTTAGACCATCACCTATTTTTACAAGGTTGATTATTGTTTTTGCATTATGCTGTAATGTGTATCCTCCAATGGGTTTAAGTTCGCCTGTGGATGTATTCATGTATATCTGGTTTGTCACTAAAACTGCAATATTCTTTCTTCTTGCAACACTGCTTAAAATTGCAAGTTGCCAAGCGAGAGATTTCTGTGATGATAGATCCTCTTCTACCCCTCTCTCCGCACGGTAGAATTCTGTCAGTGAGTCAATTATTATCAGAGGAATATCTTTTTTATCCACAAGATTTACAATTCTCTCAATTATACTTGTTTGCTGTGAAAATTTGTAAATTTTGTAAAATAAAATTTTCTTTGCAATTTCCTCATTTCCTCCAAGTTGTTTGAATCTCTCCATGGAGACCCCTTCTGTATCTACATAAACCACCAAATCTCCTTTTTTTGCAACATTTATTGCAATCTGCAAACATAAATTTGTCTTTCCGCTCCCTCCTTCACCATAAATTTCCGTGATGCATCCTTTCTCTATTCCCCCACCAAGTAAATCGTCAATAGACTTGCATCCTGTGCTTATCCTGTCCACAAATCAAAAATGCTTTATGGGTTAATAAATTTACCGATT
>CAZVSZ010000066.1:0-7357 GCA_964630095.1 uncultured Thermoplasmata archaeon
GCGAGGGCGATTAATATAATCACGAATATTTCCAGTTTCATGATGTAATAAACATTATTTAAATATTTAAAATTACCTGTGGGGATTTCAAAAATGTTTATTAGAGAAGATGGCATGCTCATCTATGCTTCTACTGATAATACTGATTACAGCGATTATGGCAGCCATTTATATGGCCTGGAATATAGGGGCAAATGATGTTGCAAATTCCATGGGTACATCTGTGGGGAGCGGGGCATTAACACTCAAAAAGGCAGTAATTGTTGCAGGAGTTTTTGAATTTTTAGGTGCTGTTCTTGTGGGAAAGCATGTAACAAACACAATTGCAAAAGGTATTGTTGAACCCACATTGATTGACCCGAATGTATTGATGATTGGAATGCTTTCCTCATTGATTGCTGCCGCAATATGGGTAACGATTGCTACATATTTCAGATTGCCAGTATCCACAACACATTCAATTGTTGGTGCGGTTATGGGATTTGCAATGATAATAAACATCTCGCTTATTCACTGGGACAAGGTTCTTGATATTGTTGCAAGTTGGGTTATATCCCCACTGAGTGGTGCTTTTTTCGCTTTTTTATTTTTTCTTATTTTAAAAAATACAGTTCTAATGAAAGATGACCCAATAAAGGAGGCAAAGATAATTGCACCATTTTTTATATTTTTTACAGGCGTGATAATTGCCATGTCCATAATTTATAAAGGATTAAGCAATCTTAATCTTGATTTTGGATTACTGCAATCTCTTTTCATATCTTTGATTATCGGAATAATTGCTGCAATAGTCGGTTATCTATTACTCAGGAGATATCATTATAAATACAGAAATGAGGAGGACAAATATAAAAAACTTGAGAGATTTTTCATATATCTTCAGGTTATGACAGCAAGCACAGTTGCATTCGCCCATGGGGCAAATGATGTTGCAAATGCAATAGGTCCACTCGTTGCAATTGTTGATATATTCAATGGTGTCTCGGTTGGTTCTAAAATAACAATACCTTTCTGGGTTTTAGTTCTTGGAGGGTTAGGAATAGTAGTTGGTATATCTACCTGGGGATATAGAGTAATTTACACAATAGGAAAGAGAATAACTGAGGTTACACCAACAAGGGGTTTCTCAGCAGAATTATCTACTGCCTTTACAGTTTTGGTATTTTCAAAATTAGGTATGCCCATATCCACATCTCATGTTATAGTTGGCTCTGTTTTAGGTGTTGGCTGGGCAAGAGGTCTTGCAGCAGTGGATTACAGAGTTGTGAAAAACATAATTTACTCATGGCTTCTTACAATACCAGTCGCAATGGTATTTTCAGGAGCAATCTTTTTATTGTTAAAATTCATATTCATTCCATAGGGGGATAAAAATGAAATTCCTGAGAGTTCCAATAATAAAAACACTGAGAAAATCGCCGTTTGAAGCGTTGAAAGACCATGCAGGTATTATAAGGGAGAGTGCATCTCTTCTTAAAGAAGAATTTAATGATTATATAAATGAAAATTTTGAGGATTTTGAAGATAGAAGAAAAAAAATTGAGGAATTAGAACTTAAAGCAGATTATATTAAAAGCAATATAAGGAACCACCTTCCAAAGGGTGTGAAAATGCCAGTTGACCGTGGTGTATTTCTTGCATTGATTGCAGAGATGGATAAGGTTGAGGATTTGATTCAGGATGTTGGTGAATGGATATCAATTAGAGAAAAACCCATACCTGAAAATTTAAAGGAGAATTTTGAGAATTTATTTGATAAAGCATTTGAATCCATTGAATTATCCGAGAAAGCAGTTAATTCCCTGAATGTTGTTGTTGAATCATCCTTTGCCGAGAATGAGAGAGAAAAAACAAAGGCAATCATTGAAAAATTGCACAAAATTGAGCATGAGAGTGATATAATTGAGAGAGACACCACAAGAAAAATATTCTCTCTTGAGAATGAAATTTCTCCCATTGCCATTTTCCACCTCAGTAAACTCGTATTTCTTCTTGGGGAAATAGCGAATCATGCTGAGAATGCAGGGGATAGAATTCGTGCCTTAATTGCAAGATAATTTTTTATATTTTAATTCCATCCTTCCCCGATGATAACCGTTATGACACATCTGGATTCGGATGGTGTTATTTCTCTTTCTCTATTTCTCAAGAAAATTGGCGGTTATAGGGTTCGTGCCTATTTTACCTCGCCTGTGCAATTGAGGGATGCAATCTGTCATTCTGTGATGAAGAGAAAAACTCTTGGAGAATTGTATATTTTTGACCTTGCAGGGGAGAATAAGGCATTATTTGCAGCTGCCATATATGACAGGGTTGTATGGATAGACCATCATGAGTGGAAGCCAGATGTGAATTTAGAGCACATGAATATAATAATAGATAGCAGTGCAAAGAGCGCCGCGGAGGTTGTTGCAAAAGAATTCGAAATCCAATCATCCCTTGTTGAACTTGCAAATCAGATAGATACAAACAGCATTGTGGACAAGAATGCAGAGAAAATAAGAGCAATTATAGGAGCGCTCAGATGGAAATATTCCGGATTTGAATTGAGTAGAAATCTATATAAATTCTCAAGAGAACTTATTAATGAGGATTTTTCCATATTTTCATCCTATGAGAATATCGTTTCAGAATACATTAAATGGGCTGAAAATTTCAAATTGAAAGTGAGAAAAGAGACAAAATATTTCAGGGTTAAAAATCTTAAAATTGCAATATTTGAAACTCCCCAATCTGTTCCGGTTTATCTAATTGGCAATGAAATTCCCAATGATGTTGATATATTGATTGTTATGATTCACCGTCCAGGTATGGGACATCCCCTAACAAAATTGGAGTTTAGAACGTATACGGATAAAGATGTTTTGAAAATTGCCAAGTTCTATGGTGGTGGGGGACACAGGAAGGCGAGTGGAGCCAGTGTTGCAGATTTAGTCACAGTGCCTGAAGTTTTAAAGACAATAGAATTGCTGTACGAATAAGGCTATTTCAGTTTGTATCCACAGTATGGACAAAACTGGGCATCGGCGTTCACTTCCTTGCCGCAGTTAGGGCATTTGATTGACTGGGGAGCCCCGCAGTAGGGACAGAATTGTGCATCAATGGGGATTTCTCTTCCACATTTCACACACTTCTTGGTCTTTTTATCCTCAAACTTATATCCGCAATATGGGCAGAACTTGGCATCCTGAGGGACAAATTTGCCACAATTTGGGCATTTTTTCATCCCCGCCTGGGGCTGTGGTTGCGGCTGTGCTGCCTGCCCCGGTTGAGTTTGCATGCCCTGCGCCATTGTGTTTGCCATTGCCATCCCGGCACCGAGTCCCGCGCCAAGTCCTGCCATTCCTGATGTTTCACCTCCCTGCTCTGCACCCTTTCCAACACTTTCAATAGCCTTTCCAGTCTGATACTGCATATAATTTACCCCCAGAGCAGCCATGGCACCACGCTTATCTATTGCCTCCTGAACCTCATCCGGAAGATTGAGATTCAAACCTGCAATTTTTGTAACTTCCATCCCGTATCTCACAGTTTCCCCCTTTGATTTTGACAGAACCAGCTGTTCAATCTCCTGAAGATAGGCGGGTAAATCAAGGATGCTCATATTCTTCTTCAACTTCAATTCTCCAATTGTGTCATTGAGAACCATGACAATCTGTTCCTTGAGCCATGCGATAATTTCTCCACTTGATGTTATGCCCTTTGTTCCTACAAACTGGGTAATAAGAAGAAGAGGATCCGTTACGCGATATGCAAATTGCCCGAAGGCACGAATTCTCACAAGTCCAAAATCCGGGTCACGGAATGATAGCGGTTCAGATGTTCCAAATTTACCCCTCAATTCTCTCCTCTGAATATAGTAAATCTCTCCAATCTGCTGTATCCCCGTAACCTTTTTTACTATTGTTCCTAAAACAGGAACATTCTCTGTGGTGAGGGCATATCTTCCCGCTCTATCAAACACATGCAATGCTTTTCCATCTCTGAAAAAAACAGCCCATTCATCCTCTCGCACAACAACATTGTCGTTCCATCTAACATTATGGGGAATTCTCCATATAATATTCTCACCCTTATATTCATCAATCCAGAAATAGGTGTTTCTTGCATCTGCACCTTCTAAATTTGTATTTTTCTCTCTTTTAAAAATCATTTAAACACCTCCAGCATAACATTTCGTCTCGTCTCAAATAATGTCTGGAAATCTTCCAAATATTTTCCTATTTCCT
The DNA here is from genome assembly GCA_964630095.1 of uncultured Thermoplasmata archaeon. Lineage (GTDB taxonomy): Archaea > Thermoplasmatota > Thermoplasmata > Thermoplasmatales > Aciduliprofundaceae > CAZVSZ01. Next base: position 4,230 of record CAZVSZ010000066.1, read on the forward strand.
CCATGTGAAGCATTATCTCATCCTCATCCCCTCTCTTTGCAATCTCTCTCAATTTCTTTGTCTTATCTTTCAAAACTCCAACCTTTCCTATGAGGCTCAAATCAAACTCGTAAACCCTGTTCAGTTCTCCTTCATTTACCCTGTAATCTCCTGCAATGCCCATGTATCCCTGCTCCTCGTGCCTGACCTTTCCCTCCACCGCCGTAATTCTGTTTATCAGTTCTCCAATATCTTCAAGAAGTTCAAATATCATCTCTCTGGATAGGATTTTTCTCACAGATTCAAGATTCTCCTCCGCGCTATGTATATTATTTGCAAGATAGTCTCTGAGCATGCTATCAGCAATTCTCAAATCCTCTCTTTTTCTGTATCCTCTAAATCCCGGTATTGCAAGTTCAATCTTTTTTATCAATCCTCTTTCTTCCTTTACCTTTTCTCTCAAATCCTTCATTCATTTCACCTCCTCAACATATAGTAGAGTAAAAGGAATCCGATTATTATTATAAAAATTGCAAAGGATACTGCCACTCCGAGACCGTACATTATTCCAAATATCAGTGCACCAATTGAGAGGAGAAAAACTCCCGTGAAAAACAGATATCCCTTTAAATCTGAAAATGCAATCAGAACTATGCCCATCCCGGAAAGAATTATGAGAGGAGCAAAGGATGGATAATTCAAAATCCAGGCAAGAGCACCTAATCCAATCAGAATGAAGAATATGCCCCAAGATGCATAGAATTTCTTATCCTCATCCATTTTTCTCACCTCCGTATCCTCTCAACGCTGGATAATAATATCCCCCGTAATAGAAGGGAATATAAATGATATTTTGAAATTTGGCATTGAAGGAATAATTTATTCTCTGGAGAACCCCGGGTCTGTCAACCTCGTAGGATAAAAATATGAATTCTGCCATCTTCTCCCCCTCCTCTATGCTCATCTCCATGGGCAATCTTGGATGCCCTTCAAAATCATTTATTTCAATCGGATTCTTTGGGGGATTTGATGTTAGCATCTTTGCAATTCTCAAAACTTCACTGCTTGGCAGGTTACCTCCTGCAGGTAGGTATGTGATGTATTCACCACCCTCCCCATGGGTGGCAAATAAACCAATATTCTCCTCGCTGTAAATCTCCGCCCTTGTGAGATATGTTAAAAAAGGGATATAGTATTTCTTATCCTCTGTCTCGTATTCATATCTGTAAATTTTCACATTAATCTTGTTTCCTGTTGGAGCATAAACGAATGTGCCGCAGTTATTGCATCTATAAACAAGATCCCTCATCTTTCCGCTTATAACAGCTCCGCAGGAGGGGCATTTCAGAGGATTTAATTTAATCATATTCTCACACCTCTTATGAGATTATTGAATATATTTTTTACCATCTTTGTTTCATAGGGTTTCTCAATATCACCTTCAACAATCTCGGAGCCATGGCGGAAAAACAGATAGGAGGAGAGAAATATGAGGAAGCCTATGATGAATGACAGGATGCCAATCCTTCCTCCGAGGGAAATCAATCCCGCGAGAGTTCCACCAATTGTGGCACCGCCCCCTATCGCAATGCTCTGCCAGAGAACATCACCGGGAGCCCGACCAGAAATAACCTCACCAGTGACACCATCCACCGTTAGAAAATACATCTTTTCCTTATACTCGTATCTGATGAGCCAGAATGGGTAGTAGAGCAAAGAGAAATTCTTGGGCACAACGAACAATTTGCTGAATGTTATATTCTCAATATCTGCCTCTCTCATAATCCAGTTTTTTATATCCTTCTCTCCTCTGACCCTTGCATCGTCCTTTGAGTGAGTTGCCTCGTAAATTGGAATATCCTCCCCAAGGGGGATTATTTCACCCTTCAAATTTCTCAATCTCAGGACACCAATATCCCCAGCATCACATGCTATGTTGGTCCAGTCATAATCTTTGTTTATAATTTCCTCCTTCCGCTTCTTCTTCCTGTGGGTTGTTCCATTTGAATCCACATAACTCTCAATATTATATCCAAGAACTATGCCCATTCCCCTGGCAGAATATTTCCAGAATGGTAAATATACAGGATATATTTCCTTAATCTTTGCAAGTTTCTTCAAATTCCTTGCTTTAAATCCATGCCTGAACCACTCAAATGCTTTTTTTACCGCATTTTTTTCACTTATCACCATCTTATAGGCAAGGGTTTTGACACCATCATCCCCCTCTATTATTGATACCGTGTGGCAAAATGGGCATACTGCAATTTTCTCACCCTCGTCAATCTCCATTCTCCCACCGCAGGATGGACAGTTCAACCCCATTGTGAGTTTCATATTCCCACCTCAGAATTTTTTGGCAACAATGTACCCACCTCCAATACCTATCAAAAACGCCACACCTATAAGAATAAGTGCCGATGTGTATCCAATAACCGCAAGAGATGAGCCTATCAGAGAGAGAATAAAAACAGTAGAGCCTATGAATATGTAAGGAAGTGATGACCTTGGAGGATAGTAGGAGGTGAATACCTCACCTGAGGAACCGTCAATAACAGCAGAATACTCCTTTCCCCTGAATTCGTATCTTATTTCGTAAATTGGGAAAAATACAAGTTCCTGTTCCTTTGCAGTGCCGGGCAGTTCTTTAAGATAGGTATCCATGCTGAGCTCGGGCTGTATAACCTTTGCATTTCCCGTGCTGAAATTATCATCAAATATATTCATATTTCCCGGCGGAATTTTCACATTTGTCAATCCTGAGAGAAGAGTGGTCTTTGCAGGCTTTATTATCACCATCTCTCTGTTATTCACATTTCTAACAAATCTGTAAACTGGAAAGTACATCTTGTTTACTGACTTTATTACCGAGTTTTCAAGTCCTTTCTCCATCTTTGAACCAGATGCCCATCTTTTGAACAGCGAGACCACATCTTTATCCTCTATTGAAAACGGGATTATATAGTAGAACATCACCCTGCTCTTATCAATGTATATCATTGTTCCGCAGTAATCGCATTTTTTGAACTTCATTCCGGGTTCATACTCAAAAGGAGCCCCGCACTTTGGACAATTTAGAGTTACCATTATACCAGCCAATATGCTAATTCTATGAAATTATATAATACTTTCGCGAGAGTTTTATACCT
>CAZVSZ010000067.1:0-4519 GCA_964630095.1 uncultured Thermoplasmata archaeon
TGCCAGAGGGTTTGCCCCAATCAGGCAATAAGAATGGTTCCATCAAAGAATAAGGAAAAATATCCCAAGGTTTATCCAGAGATAGATATAGGAAAATGCTGTTTCTGCGGTCTCTGCGAAGAATTCTGCCCAAAGGACGCCATAAAACTCACACAGGATTATTTCCTATCCACATTTGATACAAATACTGTGATTCTTCCTCCTGACAGGGAAGAGAAGAAAAAGGGATATGAAGGATAAGGTAGGAACTTTACTTTACATCAGTGAGAAAATTAAATATGTGTTTCTCCATGCTACCTCATGCTTACATTTGTTGGTCTCGGATTATACGGTGCAAGGGATGTAAGTGTCAGGGGTCTTGAAGCGATAAAGGATGCCGATTTGATATTTGGAGAATTTTATACATCAAAATTAATGGGTGCAAAAGTTGAAGAATTAGAAAATTTCTACGGGAAGAAAATAAAAATTCTTGAAAGGGAAGATGTGGAGAGCGGGAGTATTATAATAGATGAGGCAAAAAATAAAAATGTGGTATTCGTAGTGCCGGGAGACTCCTTAACTGCAACAACTCATGTCTCGCTGAGAATCATGGCGGAGAAGGAGAGAATAAAAACAAGGATTATTCATGGAGCATCCATTGTCACTGCAGTTCCCTCTCTACTTGGATTGCAACACTACAAATTTGGAAGAATAGTATCTCTCCCAAGCATATCAGATAATTACTTTCCAACAAGTCCATACAGACACATTGAGGAAAATTACAGAACTGGACTTCATACGATGATTCTTCTTGATATTGCCCCAGAGGTAATGAGAGCAAATGATGCCATTGATATTCTCCTTAAAATGGAGGAAAGGGAGAGAAGGGGATTGATAAAAGAGAAAACTCTGATCTGTGTGGTTGGCAGGGCAGGCTCCGAGAACCCTATTGTAAGGGCGGGATTTATTAAAGATTTGCTAAATGAGGATTTTGGACCACCTCTTCATACACTTGTTATTCCAGGAAAACTGCATTTTGCCGAGGCAGAGGCTCTTGTTCTCTTTGCACATGCTCCGAGGGAGATTTTAGAAGAGAAAACTTATTAATCAAATCAGCATTCCTCAAATATGGAGATAAATCACATAAATTTTGATAATGGAAATTTAGAAAAATACGGGGAAAAGGTGGTAAGAAAAGCCAGTGATATGCGTGGATTTTTCCATGACTCCGAGGCTCTGGAAAGAATGATAAAAAATGGAAATCCGACAATTTACGAGGTATTTGCCGTAAATAGAAATAAAGAGGGGGAATTGAGTTACGCAATTACAGTCATTCATCCCGGTAAGGTGGGTGATGAATTTTTCATGACAAAGGGACATTATCACAGTAAGAGGGATAGAGCGGAAATATACATTTCAATCCGTGGACATGGAATCCTTCTAATCCAAAAAGATGCGGAGATAAAATGGGTTAAGATGGAAAGGGGAAATATAGCATATGTTCCTCCATACTGGGCTCACAGAAGTGTGAACACTGGAAAGGATGATTTTGTTTTTCTTGCAATATACCCGGGGGATGCGGGGCACGATTATGGAAGCATAGCCGAGAGTGGTTTTTTAAAGTTAATTGTTGAAAGGAATGGTAAATTTGAAATTATTGATAATCCATTATTAAGATAGAAGGGTAATGTATCTTTTTAGATAACAAAAGTCTCAAAACGAAAAATATAAATACAGCAATTTTATTTATTAATTGGGTGTTAAACATGGTTGGTATAACTGAACTATCAAAACCGGTGGCAAAGAAAACGAACATCTCCCAAAGAAAGGCTCGTGAAATAATAAATCAGTTTTTGAAAGAGGTTGTAAATACCGTCAATAATGGGAAGAGAGTTAGAATTGCAAATTTGGGAATTTTTGAGAGAAGAGTTCAAAAAGCAAGGAGAGTTAGAAATCCAAGAACTGGAAAGATGATGAGGGTCAACGCAAAGAGGAGATTTGCATTCAGACCGAGTGGCAAGATAAAATATCTCTAATTTTTTTATTTTTTGAGTCCCTCAGCGGGTATTAATATAAGAATTCCATTCTCCCCATTATGGAGTTGAAAGAGAGAGATTGCTTGGCGAGAATTTGCAGGTTTCAGGGCATAGAAACACCATCCCTGATGCCCGTTATAAACCCCAACATGATTTTAATCTCCCCCAGGGAGATGAGAGAGAAATTTGGCGTGAATGCGTTAATCACAAATTCCTATATAATATGGAAAAGCAGGAAATTAAGAGATAGGGCTTTGAATGAAGGAATACATCGCCTTCTTGATTTTGATGGTTTGATAATGACAGATAGCGGAACATTCCAGTCTCATGTTTATGGGGATGTTAATATTGGAAATAGAGAAATAGTGGAATTTCAGAGAGATATAGGCTCCGATATAGGCACAATACTTGATGTTTTTACAGAGCCAGAATTTACAAGGGAGGAGGTAAAGAGGGCAATTGATGAAACTGCTAAAAGGGGGAAAGAGGCAAAAAACTGTAGAGGAGATATGCTTCTGGCTGGACCTATACAGGGTTCCATATATCCCGATTTGAGGGAATATGCAGCAAAAATAATGAACGAGATTGATTTCAATTATTATCCCATTGGCGGTGTTGTTCCCCTGATGGAAAATTACAGATATGAGGAGGTTGTGAGGATAATAATACACACAAAGATGTTTTTAAACCCATCAAAACCAGTTCATCTTTTTGGGGCTGGGCATCCCATTTTCTTCCCCCTATCAGTTCTCCTGGGAATTGATTTCTTTGATTCTGCAGCTTATGTAAAATATGCCCGTGATGACCGTCTACTCTTTCCTATTGGAACTAGACATCTGAGAGATATAAAATATCCGCCTTACTACTCTCCAATCCTTGAGAAATACGATATTGGAGAAATAAAGGATATGGAAAAGAAGGAGAGAGAGAAAGTAATAGCAGAGCATAATCTATTCATATCAATTGAAGAGATAAGGAGAATAAAGGAGGCAATTCATGAGGGAAGAATGTGGGAATATGCAGAAATAAGAGCGAGGGAGCATCCTCTTCTCCTGAGGGCGTACCGTGAAATTTTAAAGTATTCAAAATTCCTTGAGAAATTTGAGAATATAAGCAAAAAATCTGCATTTTTTTACACAGGCAGAGAGAGTTTGAAGAGACCAATTGTTTACAGATTGAAAAGGAGAATAAGGAGATTTGGGAGGGAGGGAATAGTAATATCTCTTCCAAGACCGTGGAGCAGAAATCTTGAAAAAATACCTGAGAAGGCAAGAGTTAAAACACCATTCGGATTGATACCTCTGGAACTTGAGGATATTTATCCCGTGCAGCAATCTATTTTTCCATTTGTTGAGGAAAGAAGAATAGAGGAAAATTACAATTCAATTTCTCAGAAAGATTTTGATTTGAAAAAGATTAAGGCAATTGCAGATTACCAGTTTGGAAAGGGTTCTGGAGAAGTTCTCTTTTCAGGTGAGGTTCGTATAATAAAGTCAAAAAACACGGGAAAAATAAGAAATATGTTGGTGGATGGGATTCATGTTGCATCCCTCCGTGCGGAAGATGGGTTTTTTACGCTACGCATTGAAGGTGCAAGAAGGCTCCAAAGTCATTTCCCATATCCAAAACTCAGGGTTGTGGTTACGGATGATTCTGCAGAGTTCAACAGGAAGGGAAAAAATGTTTTTTCAAAATTTGTTGTGGATGCAGATGATGCTCTCCGCCCCGGGGATGAAGTCCTGATTGTGAATAAAAAAGATGAACTACTTGCGGTGGGAAAAACAATTATGAACAGATTTGAGATGCTTTATTCCACCCATGGGATGTGCGTGAAGGTTCGTGAAGGTGTGGAGAAAATTAAAGCAAGAAACAATATTCCGAAGAATACAAATATTGCTTGAATCGCCTTCATAAAGAAAGGATATCTCACTTCCCTATTTCTAAGTTACGGATTGTCCCTCCAGTATCTATCCGCTTCGCTGAATATGCATCCACAATACCCCTGCCTATATATCCCTGCTTTCCTTGCCATATTTTCTCCTTCATCAAACCATTTCCTCATATCCTCATAATAAAATTCTATTCCAGTACTCTTTGAAATTTTCTCTCCTATCTCTTTAATTATCTCATGTTTCTGATAAGGAGCGAGGAGAAGTGTTGTTGAGAAAGCATCAAAATTTAGTTTTTTGGCATTAATTGCCGTCTTATATAATCTATCACCATAGCAAAATCGGCATCTAAGAACATTGCTCTTCATGCTTAACAGAGATGCTTTTGTGAGCCAGTCTTCAAGAGGATATGATAAATCTTCAATTACCCTTGCTTTGATTTTTTTGGTGTATTCTCTGAATGCTCCTAATCTTCTCAAATATTCTCTGTATGGCTGGATATTCGGATTATACCAGAATACAACAATATCATGCTCTTTGCTAAGATGCTTATACGGTGCCATAAGGCAGGGTGCACAGCATGCATGAAGCAATATTCTCATAAGAGGTGTAAAT
>CAZVSZ010000067.1:4619-7339 GCA_964630095.1 uncultured Thermoplasmata archaeon
ATAATTTTCCTTAAAAATTCATACAAATGGGAGAATTTAAAAATAATGTGCTCTCACCAAATCCAATTTTCAAGGGGATTTTTGAACATAGAAAACCTTATATACCTGTCCTTTAATATAAGGGCGGGTGATAGATATGAGAGATGGAATGACAAAAGATGAGGAAAAATTGGCAGGTATACTTCAGCAGGCAGGACTCCCAAGGAATGTAGCAAGAACACTGGCATATATGAAAAAAAGAAGTGAAGTGAAATCAGTTGAAATTGAGATGAACACGGGTTTAAGACAGCCAGAAGTGAGTATTGCAATGAAATACCTTAAGAGCAGAGGGTGGATTATCAAGAGAGATATTAAAAAGGAGGGAAAAGGGAGACCAGTTCATGGATACAAACTTGCAAAGCCATTCCCCAAAATAATAGGGGAAATTGAGAAAGATTTGCAGGGGAAAATAAAGAAAATTGAGAAATTGATAAAAGACCTCAAATCTTTTTCATAATTTCTACTCCTTTTTTCCTCCCCACTATTACTTCATCTGCAAGATTTACGAATAATCCAGATTCTATCACACCAGGAATATTATCAATTTCTTTTTCTATTTGTGATGGCTTTTCAATCCTTTCAAATTTACAATCCACAATATAATTCCCATTATCTGTTATGTATATCTTATCCTTGCTCATCCTTAATCTCGCCTCGCATCCTAAACTAAGGAGAACTTTCATGGTTCTTTTATATCCAAATTTCGCAACTTCAACGGGCAACGGGAATGAACCAAGGTACTCACTTATTTTACTCTCATCAACAACTATTATCTCGTATTTTGATGCATGGGCAACAATCTTCTCTCTCAATAATGCTCCACCTCCCCCCTTTATCAGGTTCAAACTCTTATCAACTTCATCAGCACCATCTATCGTTAAATCCACATCAGGATATTCATTCAGTGAAGATGTTTTTATTCCCAGAGAACTGGCAAGGTTCTCTGTTGCCCGTGATGTTGGTATTCCAATTATGTCCAACCCATTTTTTACCATTTCACCAATTTTCAAAATTGTATATTTTACAGTGCTCCCCGTTCCAAGACCCACAATCGTTCCATCCTTTATATATTCGGCTGCTTTTTCTCCCGCAATTTTTTTTAACTCTTCCCTCATTTTCATACCTCCAGAACTGTTCTCAGAGGGGATATGAATATTCCCATACTAAAATCTTCAACTCCCCTTATTCTTATTTTCAATTCATAATCAACCGTTCCTATAACTTCAATCTCATACCCTCTCATTTCCAATTTTTTCAAAATAGTCTTTTTGTATTCTCTTCCAATTTCATCATATTTTTCTATCATTTTATTTAATTTATTCGTGGCACATACCATTTTTCTCCTCGTGCCGATGATGTTTACAATATCCAGTGATTTAAGTTCATTTAAATATCTATACAGTGTGGATTTTTTTATCTCAAAACTACCTATCTCCTTACATCCTCCCATTAAATTTCTCACAATATCTTTCATTCCATTTCTCCCCAGTAAGGAGAAAAAAAGCATGTCATCTTCCATCACCAGGTCTTTCACACCGTAGTATTTTTTATTTTTCTTCCATGAGAATACAAATCCTAAAGATTCTAATTTTTTGAGATGCCACTCTACATCCCTCACATCTATATCAAGAATTTTAGATAATGATGATGATGTCCTGCAGGGAAACTTCGTTAATTGTGTGAAAATTTCTCTCCTATTTCTGTTTGAAAATATGTGAATCCCCTTCACATTCTCCTCCTCTGCCCTCATCATCTTCTCCAGGTCTGCCTTCATAGAAACTCCTCTGCTATGGATTCTGCTAACTCATCAATGTCCATGTTTTCAATATCTCTGTCATCAATCCCTTTTAGTATTCCCTTAACTCTGGCAATAACTATCGGTGATGCTTTTTTTAATCTCTCCATAATTCTTATTTCAAGTTCCTTTGTCCTCTTCCTTTCCTTTATTCTCTCACTTTTACTAGAAACAACAACAATTCCGAGCCCTTTTATTATTCTATATGGGTAAACCCTTTCGCTGTGCCTGCTTCCCCTCATCTTCACCACTCTTATCTCCCTTTTAAAATTCTCCGCTATGCGGTATCTGAGATGAAGAACAGTATCTGCAAGATACATGGGAATCACGGTTTCCGGTGATGATAAATTGGGTGAGCCATGCTCCTCAAGTGTCGCCACAACAGTTCCAATCCTCCTCAGTTCTTTGAGCATCAAACCAAGCAACTCCCTCTGCTCATATCTTGATGGTGTTGCCCATATAACAGGCGTCAGCGGGTCTATTGCAATTCTTGTATTTGCCCCCTCCCATGTTGATACAAAATCCGGAAGTTCCTTCTTTATAAACGCCCGAAATTCCTTGCCTGATGCATCCACAAATGTTAATTTTTCTTCTTTTATAAAGTAAAGTATATCCTTCCATCCCATATCAATGGCATCCCTTATTATCTGCTCCTTATTCTCATCCAAACTTATGAATATTGCCTCCTGCCCGGCAATAAGTCCCTTTCTTATGAACTGCGTTGCAAATGTTGTTTTTCCTGCACCTGTTGAACCTATGATAACTGTGGATGAATTCCTGTTCAGTCCCCCATCAAGGAGCGCATCAAGTCCTATTATCCCGCCATTCACCTTCTCAACCATTTCCCTTACTAATCTTCATTTCTATATTTAAAGATTTTCCTATG
>CAZVSZ010000068.1:0-7211 GCA_964630095.1 uncultured Thermoplasmata archaeon
AATGACCGTGGAGATTCACATAAGCGATGTGGAGAACATCGTGGCGGAGATTAAAAAAGAAAAGGATTAATCGCCATTTTTCACCTGCTTCCGTATGTATTCTATGATTCCTCCCGCGCGGATGATATCCATCACATAGCCCTCAAATGGGGGAAAATGAATTTCAAAATTCTTTGTTTTATTCACAATAATCCCTTTCTCAATGTCCACATCTACCTCGTCTCCCTTCTCAAATTTTTCTATATCTTCGTGCTTGAGAGTTATGGCTGGAAGTCCTAAATTTATGCAATTTCTGTAATATATGCGAGCGAAACTCTCAGCAATAATCGCTTTCACACCCGCCGCCTTAAGACATTTTACCGCCTGCTCCCGTGATGAGCCATAGCCCCAATTCTTTCCTGCGACTATCACATCTCCATTCTTCACATTCTTTGCAAAATTCTCGTCCAAATCTTCAAGTGCGTGGGAAGCCATCTCTTCATCGCTCATTATCTTGTAGGTGTATTTTCCGGGAAATATTACATCTGTATTAACATCATCCCTATATTTCCATACTTTTCCCATTTACAGCACCTCCCTGGGATCTGAAATATAACCTTTAAGAGCGGTAACTGCTGCGGTGGCCGGTGAGCCAAGATATATTTCAGCATTGGGATTTCCCATTCTACCCTTGAAATTGCGGTTTGCTGTGCTTAAACATTTATCACCATCAGCAAGAACACCCTGATGAGCACCAAGGCACGGACCACAGCCCGGGTTCATTATCACCGCTCCTGATTTTGCAAGAGTTCTCAATATTCCCTTCTCATCTGCCTCTCTCCATATTTCCCACGATGCCGGGAATACAAGCATGCGAACATTTCTGTTTATTTTCTCTCCTTTGAGAATTCTCGCTGCAATCTCCAAATCTTCCACTCTGCCATTTGTGCATGTGCCTAAAAATACCTGATCAACATGGATTCCCTCCGCCTTTTCTATATCGCGAACATTATCAACTGTATGCGGGAATGATATTTTCGGAACAAGTTCCGAAGCATCATACTCGTATTTTTTCTCGTATTCGGCATCCTCGTCAGGATGCATAATTTCATAATTTCCCCTTGCTCTTTCTTTTATATATTCTTCCGTTTTTTCATCCGCTTCTATTATTCCATTCTTTGCTCCCATCTCAGCACTCATATTTGTGAGAACCATTCTTGATGCTATGCTCATATTTTTTATTGTTTCTCCTTTGAATTCCACTGCCTTATAAACGGCACCTCCAGCCGTGATATCTCCCACAATATGCAATGCCAAATCTTTGGCAAAAACCCCCTTGGGAAAATTTCCATTTACGATTATTTCGTAACTTTCAGGAACCTTTAACCATATTTTCCCCGTGGCCCATATTGCTGCCACTTCACTTCTCCCTATACCCGCTGAGAATGCTCCAAATGCACCGGGTGTGGTTGTATGTGAATCCGCTCCCACAATAACACTTGATGGCAAATCATAGCCCTTCTCGGCCATTACCTGATGACATATTCCCGTGTTTATATCCCAGAAATTCTCAATGCCCTGCTCTTTAACAAATTCTCTTATGCTTTTGTGATTATTTGCGTATTCCGCCGTGGGCGCTGGAACTGTGTGGTCAAGAATTATTACGATTTTTCTCGGATTCCATACATTTTTAACTCCTGTTTTCTTGAATTTGAGAAGAATGGCCGCAGAATTATCATGGCTCATAACCCAGGTGGGTTCCAATGTAACTATTTCTCCCTTCTCTAAAGTTTTCTTTCCCGCCTTTTTTGCCAGAATTTTTTCAGTTAGAGTCATCCCCATTTTATCACCTTTACGGAAAATAACAAACTCTTATATTATAGTTTTTTCAAAATTCCCTCCATAAACTTAAAATAATTAAGTAAAATACAGAGATGTGAAAATTGGAATAATAGGCGGTGGACTTGCGGGATTATCACTGGGCTATCATCTCGGAGATTTAGATTTCTATATTTTAGAAAAGGAGAGAAATGCGGGGGGATTGCTTCACAGTGAGAGAATCAATGGATACACATTTGACACTGGTGGTTCGCATATTCTTTTTTCCAAGGATAAAAATATTCTTAATGAAATGATAAATATTACCGGGGATTTTATTAAGCATCATCGTCGCACATTCATATACTATAATGGTGAGTTTGTGAAATATCCATTTGAAAATGGAATTTATATGCTCTCAGTGCAAGAAAGATATGAAATATTGCTTGATTTTGTGAACAATCTTATAAAGAAGAAGACTCCTCCAAGAAATCTTCTGGATTGGTTGTACTATGTGTTTGGAAAGAAGATAACGGAAAAATACCTTAAGCCCTACAACGAGAAAATCTGGAAAAGAAATTTAGAGGAAATATCCCTTGAATGGGTTGGAAATAGAGTCCCGAATCCACCTATTGAGGATATTTTGAAATCTGCAGTTGGAATTCCAACTGAGGGATATCTCCATCAGGTAGAATTTTATTATCCCCGATCGGGAGGAATAGAGTCATTTGCAGAAGGAATTGAGAAAAAAATAGAAAAAAGGATAAAAAAAGGGGAAGAAGTAAAAAAGATAAAACTTGAAGATGGAAAAATTGTTGTTTTGGGGAAAAATGAGCATGTTTTTGATTCAATCATATCAACAATTCCAATGAACAAAATCCCCAGGATTATTGATGAAAACGGAGAAATTGAAAAAATTGCAGGTAGACTGGATTACAATTCTGTCACAGTTGTTGGTCTTGGAGTTCGTGGAAAAACACCAGATTTCCACTGGGTTTATGTGCCCCAGGATAATATAATTTTTCACAGAATTGCATTTTTGCACAATTACAGTAGAAGCATGGCACCAGAAAGCAGGGCGAATATTCTTGTTGAAATTTCCCATAGACCCAATGAAAAATTAAAAAATCCGGTAGATTCAGTTATGGAAGGTCTTGAAAAGATGGGCATTAATGTGGAATTAGAAACTTGCGGAATCTGGGAAAGAAAATACGCATACATAATCTACAATATGGATTATTTAAATTGCACAAATAAAATGAGAAAATTCATGGGCTCAAGGGGAATTATACCATTTGGCAGATTCGGAAACTGGGAATATTTAAATATGGATGCAATATGGAAAAGAGCAAAAGAAACAGCAAAAAAATTGAGGGAAGAATTATGAAAACACTGGTAATAATACTGAACAAGGATAATGGAGAAAAATTGAAAGATTGCTTAAATTCCCTTGTGGAGCAGGATGCGGAGATATGCAGGGATTTTGATATTTTAATTCTTGATGGTGATTCCAGGGATAATTCAAAAGAGGTGGCAGAAGAGTTTGAGAAAGAATATTCTTGTATAAGATTCAAAATTCAGGATAAGTTGGGAGGCACAGGATTTGCTCGGAGAGAGGGATGTGATTATGCTTTAAATCACAATTATGATACTGTAATATGGGGAGATTCTGAGAATTTCTATGATAGAAAATACATAAAGAATATGAGGGAAAAATTGAAAGAATGTGATGTGGTTGGAGGAATACCAAAAGTTAAAGGTGGATTTTATGCCCATGCATTTGCATGGTATCACGGGGTTCATATTGTTTTCAATCTTTACAGAATTCATATTCCCGGAAATAACAAGGGTGAGAAAACTACAATTTACAGAAAATTCAAATATCCCGCAAGCAAAAGAGCAGAGGATTACGGTTTTTCAATGCTCCTTCTCAAAAATCATGTGAAATTAAACCAGTGTCTCACCGATTCAATTGTTTATGTATCCCTCCCTGATAATTTTAAAGAAGTTCTGCTCTGGCAGAGGGCAAGAGCGAGAGGAACTGCTGGAGCATTGAAAGAAATAGGTGTTAAGCCATGGGATAATCTTGCATGGTCATTTGGAATAATTCTCCTTCTACTCTTTTCGCTTCTTCTTCCCTTTTCCTATATTCCTCTGTTGATTTATACGATTCTTCTTTTTGCAGGGTCAATTTTCATTTTTATAGTTTCAAAAAAATTCATTGCAAAACCAAAATTGAGATATTTTTTATCTCCTCTATTCGGGTTGCTAATTTACTCTATCTACTCCCTCATAACTGTAATTTATTATTTAAAAAAATAAAAAATTATTTTGTTGCTTTTGTAATCCCAACATCTCTTATCCGGATGTATGGAGTGATTACTGGAATCTCGCATTCCCACCAGTGAATCTGATTTAATGAAGAGCCCATAGCGGATATGTTCTCCAGCATTCTCTGCATGTTATCACTAACTCTTATATTCTTAATGGATTTCACAATTTCGCCATTCTCAACCAAGAATATTCCATCTCTCGGTATGGTTGAAAAATCTCCAGTTACATAATTCTGAAATCTTGTATACCAGACATTTGTAAGGTATATTCCTTTCTTCACATCAAAAAGTTCTTCTCTCTTGAAATCTCCTGGCTCCACAAATATGTTCCATGCTCTGGGGAAAATCACACCAGAATTACCTGTGTTTTTCATATTGTATTTCTTTGCCAAACTCGTATTGAGGAGATATGTTTTGAGAATTCCATTATCAATTATCTTTGTCTCCTTTGTGGGCACACCCTCATCATCAAATTTTCTCGTTCCATAGCCGTTGGGCAGGTTTCCAAAATCCTTGATTGTTACATTCTCTTTGGCGACTTTATTGCCTATTTTCCCCACAAGAAAACTGAATCCTGCTTCAACTGCAAATGCCGATGCAAAGTGCCCCAATGTTGAAAGTATGTTCCCTATAGCAAGAGGGTCAAAAATCACATCATATTTTCCCGCCTCGCCAGTCTCAGGTTCTTTTACCATTCTTGCAATCTCCCCTGCCTTTTCACCCGCTCTTTCCGGCTGGAATTTATCAAGAACTCTTGAAGATGAGGTTGCATGTCCGCTTCCCAAAGAATCCATGAATGCACGGATGCTTATTTCAATTCCCGTTCCCTGATCAAAAGCCTCTACATTGTTGCTTGTGGTGAGATATCTCTTGGGATTTTCTATATAAAGAACACCCGCCGTCCTTTTCACCTCTGCACTCCCTATTGCTCTTTCTACTAATTCCACAGGGTCAGTTTCTAGAACTTTCTTATCATATATCTCTTCAATTTCATCGTATTGAAAAGGACCCTCTGCAATTCCCATATAATCCTCTTTCTTCTCCATGCTTTTAATATTTTTATAAAGAATGTTCATATACTTCTCAATACTCTCATCTTCAAAATTCATTATTTCCATGGATGCAATTCTTTTGTCCTTTTCCACGAATATTGTGGCTCTCCTTTCATTCCAATGCTTTCCAACACTAATATCACTGTTGGCAAAACGAATCTGCTTCCTATCAATTTCCTCGGAGAAAATTATCACATCGCCAAACCCCATACTTTTTGCCTTTTTCAGTATTTTTTCATTAATATCAAACATAAAATTCACCTCCTCAGAATTATATTTTTCAATCTTGCAGGTGCACCACCCATCCAAACTGGAACACCCTGCATTGGTTCTCCTTTTCCACAAGTGCCCGGATAGAATTCCATATAATTGCCTATTGCATCAACACTGCTCCATAAACCGCGGGTTGTTATCTCCAAAATTGGTTTTCTTACAGGCTCTTTTATTTCTCCGTCCTTGATAAGATATGCTTCTCTTCCAATATATCTCTGTTGAAATCTTCTGTCATCAATATTCCATTCATTGAAACTTTTTATATAGACTCCCAATTTTATATCCTCCAATAATTCTTCAAATCGGTAATCTCCTGGAGCAAGATAGGTGTTAGCCATTCTCACAATAGGCTCACGATTCCATGAGGATGCCCGAGCAGCAGCATTTGATTTCTTTCCTATTCTGAGCCCATACTCTCTATTTATCAACAGTTCATTTATTATTCCATTTCTTATTAAATATCTCTCTCTCGCTTGAACACCCTCATCATCATATAGATAGAATCCATAACTTGATGGTATTGTTGGGTCTTCAATTACATTGACAACATCACTTCCTATCCTTTTTCCTATCATATCAACACTTACAAAACTCTCCCCTGCTTGAGCGGCTTCTCTTCCCATTATCCTATCTGATTCGTAGGGGTGTCCTACACTTTCATGCACTGCTATTCCCGCCACCTCCGGGGATATAACCACATCAATCTTCTCTTCCGGGGGAGATACTCCATTGAGAATCAAATTTTTTAGAGATTTAACATCATCAACTGCTCTCTCCCATGGCTTAATTTCTTCAATTTTCTCAAGGCCTGCTGTGTATGCGAATTGGATGAAGGGTGCCTGCTCAACTTTGCCACTTTCATAAACCACAAGATTGTACATCACAGATACGCGGGGTATTATACTTTCTACCTTCGCTCCTTCATTATTCACAAAATATTTTCTTCTTACTTCTTCTCTGTATTCCATAAATCTCATCGGAACATTTATCCCAGAGGCAACAACATTTTTCTCAATAAGATTTAGATAATTCATTTTCTCTTCTGTACTCATATCCCTGAAATCTTTTTTCATCTTTACCTCGTAAAACACCTCGTGAAAATTCTCCTCGCTGAACTCTATTTTTTTCCTTCTCACCTTTGATGCCGATTTTGCGAGTTTTATTGCTTCTTCAACCGCACTTTCAATGCTCTCTCTTCTCATAATGTTCGTGGATGCAAAGCCCATGCCCCCATCCACAAGAACTCTTATTCCTATACCCCTCTCTTTTATTAATCCAATTCCCTGTGGAACACCATTCTTCAAACCAATGCTTGTACCATCAGTCTCTTCAAGACGTGCTTCAACATAATCTGCCTGCAACTTTTTCCCGTATTCCACTGCGAATTCCACCAAATCTTCCATAAAATCACCTCTGTTTGCATGGATATACAATGAATTATATAAGTTTATCCCCCTTCCGCTTATGGAATACTACTCTACATTCCAAAAATCTTTAAATATTTTTGTTGTATAGGGGGTTAGTTGCCGCCGTAGCTTAGTGGCTGGAGCGGCCGGCTGTTAAAGCCCCTTTAGAAAAGCGGCTTTACCCGTAAGGGGGCTCATGGAAACCGGCAGGTCGCAGGTTCAAATCCTGCCGGCGGCGCTACTTTGAATTTATTTCTGGTATATAATAAATTTCTGGAAACTGTCTTTTACGATTTCCATTTGAATTTTGACGCCGATCGGCGTGCTATAAAGTTTTCGGTTACCCTTCC
>CAZVSZ010000069.1:0-7158 GCA_964630095.1 uncultured Thermoplasmata archaeon
CATTGTCATCACATGAAATAAGGGAGAAATAATGTGGGTAATTCACAAGCATTTCAGATAATTTTCTAAATGTCCTTTACCAAGAAGAAAAATTATTAAAACAGTGAGATAAAAATTGAAGCGGAAAATTGAGATACAAAAAAGATGGCTATTTATGCGACAGAGCACTCTACCAAAATATTGATTAAGGAGAGGGATTATTCCCTCCCATGAATGATGAGTTGCTCTGGATGGAAAATCTTAATGATGAAAGGGTTATAAAATTCATTGATGAGGAGAATAAAAGAACAGGTGAATTTTTAGGAGATTTACCATCAAAAATTAAAGAAGAGATTGAAAAATACTTTTACATTCCCATTCTCCTGAAGGTAAAAATATCCAAAAACGGCTATTTTAAACTTTACAGGATGATGGATGAATTTACAATATTCAGGGATGATATAATAATAGTGAGTTCAAAGGATTTAGGAGAGAATGTTATTCTTCAGGATTTCCATGTGAACGATGAAGGAGATATGTTAGCATATACATATTCACAGGGCACGGATGAGGGAATAACCAAAATTGTGGATTTAAAATCCAATGAAATTATTGATGAACTAAGAGGTATTGTGGGGCATTTTATATGGCTTGGAAGGAATAAATACTATTATACAAGATTTTACACAAGGGGAAAGACAATAGATGGTGTGGATGCGCCAGCAGAAAGAGTATTTTTAAGAGAAAATAAAGAAGAAAAAATGGTATTTGGAGAAGGATTACCACAATCGTATTTTATAAGCATGAAAAAGAGTAATGATGGAAAATACGCACTTATAGAAGTATCCTACGGATGGAATAAAAGTGATATTTATTTTGGTTCTCTTGATTCTCCAGGGGATTGGAAAAGGGTTTACGGTGGAGATTTTGTATGCCATCCAGTAGATTATATTGGCGATCTATACATTTTATCCTATGAAAAAGATGGGATGGGTAAGATAATTACACTAAAAAAAGGGGTAATCATAGAAGAAAAATATCCTATAGAGGATGCAATAATATCCGGAGGCAAAATAATCGTGAATTATTTAAAAGATGCATCTTCATATCTGAAATTTTTTGACCTGAAAGGAAATTTCCTTGGGGATTTTATTCCCAATTTACCAGGCACATTCAGGTTACTGGATTCAAAGAATGATGAATCTCTGATATTATACACATCTTTCACAATCCCATACATACTCTATTCCCTGAAAGGAGAATTGAAAATTTTGGAGGAGAGAAAGATTCCGAGGGACTATGAAATAAGGGAAGAATGGGCAAAATCAAGGGATGGAACAAAAATTCACATGTTTAAGGTAGGTAAAGAGAATTGCTATAGGGCACTGGTATATGGATATGGAGGATTTGGTATATCTATGAGCCCCATCTTTTATCCCAATATCATTCCCCTCATAGAGAGGGGTGGATGCTTTGTCATGACCAATTTGAGAGGAGGGGGAGAGTATGGAGAAAAATGGCATCGTGCAGGTATGAGAGAGAAAAAACAAAATGTATTTGATGATTTCATATCCTGCT
This sequence comes from uncultured Thermoplasmata archaeon, assembly GCA_964630095.1. Taxonomy (GTDB): domain Archaea; phylum Thermoplasmatota; class Thermoplasmata; order Thermoplasmatales; family Aciduliprofundaceae; genus CAZVSZ01. The sequence goes on from CAZVSZ010000069.1 coordinate 1,558, forward strand.
TGGAAAAATTGAAAGATGAAGGAATGAAAGTTGTTGCCTGGGGAGGCAGTAATGGCGGTTTACTTGTTTCTACTGTTCTCACACAGAAACCTGAAAGCATGGATGGTGCCGTAATAGGCTATCCAGTCATAGACATGCTAAGATTTCACAAATTATACATAGGAAGTGTGTGGATACCCGAGTATGGGAATCCAGATAGTGAAGATAGAGAATTTCTAATCAAATACTCACCATATCACAACATAAGAAATTTAAAATATCCTACTACATTGATTTACACGGGATTGCATGATGATAGGGTTCATCCATCCCATGCATTGAAATTTGCAAGGAAATTGAGAGATTTAAATTCCCCTGTTTATCTAAGAGTTGAAATGGAAAGCGGGCATATTGGTGCATCCCAGAAGATAAAAATCAAAGAATTCTCTGATATAATGGCATTTATTTTCAAAATTTTATCCTTATAAGAGCCACCGGGGGGATTTGAACCCCCAACCTGCTGATATTTCGGCATCCCTTCTCTTTCCGCTGAAGCGATTTCTCTTTAGAGAAAGGGCTCTTACGAATCAGCCGCTCTACCTGCTGAGCTACGGTGGCTTGGAAGTGGAATAAGATTTAGATTTTTAAACTTTTGGTGTTGGGAATTTTCATGCTGAACTTCTTTATTATTCTATGTTGCCAATCACCCTTGAAATAGAATATACCACATATTCCTGAGGAAATCATGTTGGATATTGCCATTCCAAACCAGACTCCAGTTGCTCCAAATCCAAGGAAATAAGCCATATATATCACAAGTGGAATTCTAAGACCCCAGAGTCTTACTATCCCCACAACCATGCCCTGTACAGTATGTCCAGAACCGTTCAATGTGGAACTTATTGAGCGGAATATTCCAAAGTAGGGTATTCCAAGAAGAACTATGGAGAGAAAAGTATCTGCGCCCAAGATAACATTGGGATTTGTAGGTATGAAAAACCTCACTATTGGGTCTCTGAATATATAGATTATAAAGGATGCTATAACGAGTAAGTAGAACATGAGAAAAATCCCTGTCTGCGCAACATTTTTAGCCCTTTTTATATCACCTGCTCCCAATGCCTGACCTAACATTACACCCTGAGAAGATGCAAGACCATTAACTATTACAAACATCATATTCACAATTCTATTCCCGACACCGTAGGATGCTATTGCTAAAACCTGATTTGGTAAATTTGCAAGTATTGATTGAATTACCACAAAGCCAAATGCAGAGGTACTCATACCAATGCTTGAGGGAATTCCAATTTTTAATATGAATTTTATATGCTCCTTTCTTGGTTTTAAATCCTCCTTCGTGGGTTTTAATCTTAATTTTCCACCAAATAAAAGGTGCAATAACCAGAATGCCGCAATGCTTCTTGCTATAACTGTTGCCACTGCTGCTCCCACCACACCCATCTGCGGAAAGAATAGCCAGCCGAATATGAAAAATGGGTCAAGAATGATGTTTATTGTTACCGATATTCCATTGATTATGAGAGGAGTTATTGTATCTCCCTCAGAGGATACTATCATACCACCTCCTTGGGCTATGAACATAAAAGGAATACCAAGAAATATTATCCCTGCATACTCAGATGCAACCTGTAAAAATTCTCCTCTTGCTCCCATAACTGCAAAAATGGGCTCTACAAATATGAAACCAGTTATACCCATGATTAAGGAGATTATAAGAACAGTGGATATGATTTGTCCAGCATAGCGATTTGCCATCTTTCTATCGTTTGCTCCAATATACTGAGATATTATGGGTGTTGCAACCCTTCCCAAACCTATTGCAAAGGATATGAAGAAAAAAACAAGGGGGAATGTAAAATTTATAGATGCAACTGCCACACTTGCCTGTTCTCTTGGCAATCTTCCAAGCCAGAACATATCTGCGAGGTTATATAATGTTTGAAGCAAACTGGAGAGCATGAGTGGCCAGCCAAGAAGAAACATGGTCTTGACAACTTTTCCGCCAAGTATTTCCTCACGATTTAATCTTAAAGGCACAAAAGGAAAAAGATGTATGAGTATTTTAATTTTTGCACATCAATGCAATGAATGACAAATTTAAAGTAAAATTGTAAAATTTTTAGGAAAAAATCTAAATAAACGATGGGTGATTATGAGTTAAATGAGCAGTAAAAAATCAATGGGGTTATGGTCGGCAATCTCTATAGGCGTTGGAGGCATGGTTGGTGCAGGCATTTTTTCTATTTTAGGTACAGCATGTGAAATTGCAGGAAACGCTGTTTACATCTCATTTACAATTGCCGGAATAGTGGCATTATTTAGCACTTATTCCTATGCAAAATTGGGTGTGAAGTATCCATCTGCAGGAGGACCTGTTGAATTTCTTGTTAGAGGATTTGGAGATGGTGTGTTGAGTGGGGGATTTAATATACTGCTATGGATTGGTTATATTTTTGCTCTTTCCCTTTATGCCAAGGCATTTGCCTCTTATGCAATGACATTTTTTCCGAATGCAACTCCAATATTTATTAACATAATTGCCACGGGAATAATCCTATTCTTTACCCTTGTAAACTTTATAGGTCCGAAAGCTGTTGGTAATTCTGAGTTATTTATTGTTACAATTAAAGTTGCAATTCTTATATTTTTTGCAGTTAGTGGAGCATTCTTTCTGAAAGTTCCTTATCTCTACCCAACAAACTGGCCATCTTTCAATAATATATTTTTCGCTGCAGCGGTGGTTTTTATTGCTTATGAGGGATTTGGATTGATTACAAATGCCGCAGAGGATATGAAAAATCCAAGTAAAACTCTTCCTAAGGCTCTATACATGAGTGTTCTTATAGTAATTGGAATATATGCGACGGTATCAATTGCTGTGGTAGGCAATCTTCCCATTCCGGCTATAATTAAAGCAAAGGATTATGCTCTTGCAGAAGCTGCAAAACCCTTTTTGGGTATGATCGGCTTTGAGGTTATTGCAATAGCTGCACTATTTTCTACATCATCTGCAATAAATGCCACCCTCTACGGTGGTGCAAATGTAAGTTATATGATTGCAAAGGATGGAGAGTTACCAGAATTATTTGATAGAAAAATATGGAATAGAAGTGTAGAGGGGCTTTTTATCACATCAGGTATTGTAATACTGTTTGTAAATTTGTTTGATTTAAGCAGAATTGCAATGATGGGTAGTGCAGCATTTCTTCTTATTTACACATCAGTTAACATAGGCCATCTAAAAATTTGCAAAGAAACTGGAGGAAAACCCGTTCTGATATGGATTGCCGTAATAGGAAACACAGTATCGTTTTTAATATTAACATATTATCTTCTCAAAAATTCTCCTATCACATTAATTGTTCTATCCATTGTTATTATTCTGAGTTTTATATCTGAATGGATATATAGAAAAATTAGAAAAAGAGAAATAAAACTTAGAACAAAAGTGGAATAAACAGTTTTCACAATCTTATATTGATCTTTTTTCCGCACTTTTTACATTTTCCATCTTTCGTGAGTCCTACAATTCTCGTTGTATAATATTCTCTGTCAATTAATAAATTTCCACAATCTGGACAGTATGTGCTTTCGTATTTTGGCTCCCATGTATTTCCAAGATAAACATATTCCAAGCCAACTTTCTTTGCAATATCGTATGCTTTATGAACCATCTTAACTGGTGTGGGTGGAACATCTGTTAATTTGTACATTGGGAAAAATCTGGAGAAATGGACGGGAATCTCAGGATCTATAGAATAAACCCACTCTGCAAATTTTTTTATCTCTTCCTCCTTATCATTCAATGTTGGGATTATAAGATATGTGAGTTCAATATGAAGACCTAAAGAATGTGCTATCTTAACAGTGTTAAGCACTGGCTCCAATCTTCCCCCCACAATCTTGCGATAAAATTCATCGTTGAAAGATTTCACATCAATATTCATAGCATCTAAATACTGGGCAATTTCTCTCAGTGGCTCTTCATTTATGTATCCATTTGTAACATAAACTGTATAAAGACCTTCTTTTTTTGCAAGTTTTGAAGTATCGTAAGTGAATTCATGCCATATTGTCGGCTCATTGTATGTCCATGCTATTCCCTCATAATTCAGTGCCATTGCTATAATTTCCTCTGGCGAGTATTCTCTCAGATAAGGATATTCCACTCCAACCTGACTTATTTCCCAGTTCTGACAGTGCTTGCATCGTAGATTGCAGCCAACAGTGGATAATGAGAATACCTGTGAGCCGGGATGAAAATGAAAAAGTGGCTTTTTCTCAATTGGATCTACCGCTATTGATGAAACACTTCCATAAATCATAGAATAGAGCTTACCACCAATATTTTTTCTGACTCTGCATACTCCTGTTTGCCCTTCTTTAAGAACGCATCTGAATGGGCATAATTCACATCTTACTTTGTTATCTTCCAATTTTGTCCAGTGTTTTGCCAAAATGTTCATATCCTATTCCTCCTTCTATTTTTTTCTTTCCTATTATTTTACTCTTTTCTCCTGTCACCTCACCAATAATTTTCCCTATTAATTTTTTTTGCGATGTGAAAAATAACTCGTATTCTCCCCCAAAATCCAAAACAAGTTTCTCAAGGGGAATATGAAAATCCTCTGAAACCTCGTACGCCAGTTTGTGAACTGGCAAAGAATCAAAATCTATCTTAAACCCCAGTTTATTTATTTTCTCCATCTGTAAAATTGTGGAATTAATACCATCGGATAAATCCATGCAACTCGTAGCCATTCCTGCAATTTTCCTTCCTTCTTTAATTCTTGGATAAACATCTAATATGTAATTGAATCCTTCTTCATGTCCATTTTTCCAGAGGATATATCCTGATGCCTGCTTTCCCAATTCTCCCGTCACACTAATATAGTCCCCTTCTCTCGCACCCCTTCTCTTCAAAATTTTATCTTTTTCCACATGTCCAAGAGCAAATCCACTCATCCCCACAATATTTGATTCTTTCAAATCTCCTCCCCTATATTCTACATTGAAATCTCGCAGTATTGAGAGCATTCCCTTCACCAAATTTTCCAAATTTTCCAACTCAAAATCTCCTGGAAAGAACATGGATACCATAAATATCTCAGGTATTCCACCCATCGCTGCAATATCGCTTAGATTTATCGCAGAGAGAAATTTTCCAACTTTAAAAAAATCTGAATTTTTTAAGAAATGAGTCCCCTCCCCTATGAAATCAGTTGTGAGAAGAAGAAAATTATTCCCTTTATCAATGATTGCACAGTCATCATAATTCTCCTCTTTCCCTATTATTTTCCATATCTTGTCTATTATTTTCCTCTCTCCAAGATCTGAAAGTTTCATGGGTAAATATCACCGCATTATATTAAATAGATTCTCTTTTTCTCCTTCTGAGCATCAGCGGTATAAATACTGCGATTATTGGCACAATTATTAACGAGTTCTCTGGCACTGTAGTTATATCCTTTGCACTATCTGAGCAATTGTAAATATCATTAATCTGAACTGTTGTATTTACCTGAGAATTCGCTGGAAGATTACTGGCGTTTACTCTTACCACTATATTGAATGATTCTCCCGGGGCAAGCCATCCCG
>CAZVSZ010000070.1:0-7087 GCA_964630095.1 uncultured Thermoplasmata archaeon
TCATCATCTCACCAGTTGATATACATTCCATTCATTCTATTTATACCTTTCTTTCAAATTCCCACGCACTATGTGATATAAATCTTTTGTGTCATAATTCAAATTTTCTTGAGAAAAGTTAAAAAAGATTAAGGTCATGGGGATTTGTGGAAAGAAAAATAAAAAGAGGCATAATAAGCGTGATAGTCATCATAGCAATTGTTATCATAGCCGTATTAAATTATCCCAAAGGAGAAAAAAGTGGCGAGGCAAGAATAATAATTTCTCTGAATTACGGGAAAACTGTAATCCTTGATAAGATTATTCCAGCGGGAAAATCCGCACTATATTCCCTTAAATCGGTGGCAAATGTTTCCACATCTTACGGTGGGGGATTTGTGAATGGAATAAACGGGATAATGAGCAATAAAGAGGAGAAAAAAGACTGGTTTTACTATATAAATGGAATACTTGCAAATGTCGGTTCCTCGCAATATATACTGCAAGATGGGGATATCATGCGCTGGGATTATCACTACTGGGGGGACATGATGTTTATAAATGCTGAAATTGAAGATTTCCCGGAGCCATTGCTCCATGGATACAGTGGAAAAAATTATCCCACCATAATTGCCTACGAGAGTGAATATGGAGATGTGGCAAACATTCTTTATTCTCATCTGAAGGATATAGTGAATGTGAAAATGGAAAATATAAAAGATATAGATGAGGAGGAGAAAAAAAATGATAATTTAATAGTCATCGGGGAAAATGACTCGCTGTGCAGGGATATAAACAATATCCATGATAACCTTGGATTCTACTATTATCTTGATAATGGAATTCTCAGAGATATAAATGGCACATCCTACAATGGGGGATTTGCGGAGATTACACAATCACCATTTAACCCAAGTGGCACAGATTCCTGCGAGAATGTGCTAATTTTCATATCCGGGAATTCTCAAAAATACATTAAAAATTGTGTGGAAAATTTGATAGGAGGAGAGATAAATAATTTCTGGTGTTTTGAAGGTGAAAAGATATGAGAAAAATAAATCCCCTTGTTGCCTTTATCTGGCTACTTCTCATTCTTTTTCTCTCGCTTCTCTTTATGGATATTCTACCACTTTTCTTTCTTTTCTTATCATCCCTCATCCCATATTTTTTCTTCCCCTCGGGGACATGGAGAATTTACATGAAATATTCCATAATCACATCTTTACTCATAATTCTATTTAATTTATTTTTAGTGCAGGGAGGAAATGTTCTCATCGCTTTCTACTTCATTCATATCACACAAGATTCACTTGTTTTCTCAATATCTATGGTTCTCAGATTCCTATCAATTGTTTCCGCATTTGCAATTTTCTCATCTCTTGTCCCTCTTGATGATACAATCCAAATTCTTGAAAAATTGAGGATGCCACAGAAGGCTATAGTCTCCATTGCTCTATCCCTCCGTTTTTTCCCGGTTGTTCTTGGAGATTCAAAAAATATGCTTGATGCTCTTCGTGCAAGGGGTATAGATTTCAATAAAAAGGGAATAAGAAAGAGAATAGAAGAGAGATTACCCCTCCTCTCCTCCCTTCTCATGATTTCACTTGAAAGAAGCATAAATATAGCAGAGGCTCTGGAAATCAAAGGTTTTCCTTCTGAGAAAAGGATAAGATGGAAAGAACTTAAATTAAATCCAAAAGATAAAATCATATCTTCCATTTTTATTTTTGATGTTTTTCTCTCACTCTTTTATCTCTTTTTAAACATTACGGAATTGCAAATTTTATCATCCGTTATTCCCCTTATCGTAGTGCTTGGGAGGTGTGAATATGCTGAAGTTTGAAAATTTCAGTTTCAAATACTCTCTAAGCGATAAATTTGCAATAAAAAACATAAATTTGAAAATTGAGGATGGAGAATTCGTTCTCGTGGTGGGTGATTCCGGAAGCGGAAAAACCACATTTTTGAGGAGTATAAATGGTTTAATTCCCCATTTTTACGGTGGAGAATATCACGGAAATGTGGAAGTATGCGGGTTGAAGGTGAGTGATTACCCCCCAAGGGATTTGGCATTGCATGTGGGAACAGTGCTTCAGGACCCTGAAAACCAGGTACTCATGGGTGATGTGGAAAGAGAGATTGCATTTTCGCTTGAGAACATGGGATTCTCCCCCATGGATATAACAAAGAGAGTAGAAGAGGTATTAGATATTGTGAACATAGCCCATTTAAGACACAGAAAGATAAATATGCTATCAGGCGGTGAGATGCAGAAGGTTGCAATTGCATCTTCGCTGGCGATACATCCTAAAATTTTATTATTAGATGAGCCAACAAGTCAGATTGACCCTGCAAGCGGTGAGGAAATATTATCGCTTCTTGAAAGAATCAATGATGAATTAGGATTGACGATAATACTTGTGGAGCACAGGATGGAGAGGACTATGCATCGTGCGGATAGATTGATTGTATTCTCCTCCGGGGATATAATTGGAGATGGTGAGCCGAGGGTTATTGCCTCACGCATAGATTTAGACTCGGTTGGAGTTGGATACCCTCCAGTTGCAAGGGTTGCAAAACTGTGGAAGAGGGAATATCTACCACTCACCGTGAAGGAGGGAAGAAAACTTCTACAAGATATCTTTTTAAGGGCGAGATTGAAAGATGAGAAAAGAGAGAGAAATGAAATTTTGATGCAATTGAGAGGTATAAATTTTTCCTATGGGGGGAGAAGAGTAATAAGAAACCTGAGTATGGATATATACGAGAGAGATATATTAGGTATAATTGGAAGAAACGGCTCTGGAAAAACAACAGTGGCAAAAATTCTTGCAAAACTCCTAAAAATCAACAGTGGAAAAATTATATTTAGAGGAAAGAATTATTATGATTTAAAAGATAGTGTTGTGGGTCTTGTTTTTCAGAATCCAAACATGCACATAATGGGGGATAGTGTATATGAGGATATTGCGTACACACTCAAAGCAAGAGGAGAAAAAAATATTGAGAGAAAAGTAAATGAAATCCTGAGGAGGTTGAATATTGAAAATTTGAAGAACAGAAATCCCATGGATTTATCCGGTGGGGAGAGAATGCTTGTAGCCATAGGAACCGTTGCTGTTATGAATCCAGAGTTAATAATTTTAGATGAGCCAACTAGGGGCTTATCCTATTCTCAAAAACTTAAATTATCAAGATTTATAAAAATGTATTCGGCGAGAGGGAGTGTAATTCTGATAAGTCATGACATGGAAACTGTGGCAAGAACATGCAACAGGATAGCAATGCTCTCAGAGGGAAAAATAATAATGGAAGGAGAGAGAAGAGAAATATTATCCTCTTCCTTAACTTTCTCTCCTCAGCTAAACAAGGTTGCTCAGGGCTTTATGGATATTGGAGTGGACCAGAGAATATTGTTAGAGGAAGATTTGGGGGATCCGCAATGAGATATATCCACATAATCCTCCCTATCCTCATAATTCTTTTTCTTCCTCTCACAATTTTTTACAATTCTTATCTGGATAGATACTGGGGTATAATATCTCTTCTCTTCCTTCTTCTTTTAATTCTTGAATTCTTTCTCCTATTTGAAGAGAGGATAACAGGATCAAAGGAAGTTGCAGTTATATCAATTTTGGGTGCAATATCAGCGGCTTCAAGAATACCATTTGCATCAATTCCATCTGTGCAACCAAGCACATTTATAATAATGCTCACAGGGTATGTATTTGGCATATACGCGGGATTCATGGTGGGTATTGAAACAGCACTGTTATCCAATTTCTTTTTGGGGCAAGGTGCGTGGACACCGTGGCAGATGTTAGCATGGGGAATTGCAGGAATTATAGGTTATGCAATGAGAGGAATTCCGAAAAAAAATTACTGGATTTATATATTCATGATAATTGGATTTTTTTATGGCTATATTTACGGGATAATAACAAATTTGTGGTACTGGCTTGCATTCATATATCCACATAATATCCAGAGTTTTTTGCTTGTTGAGTCCTTATCTCTCTGGTTTGACACGCTTCACGGTTTAGGAAATGTCATATTCATGGATTTATTTGGAGAGGGATTCATAAAAATTCTGAGAAGATATCAGATGAGATTTTCCCTATTCTTATGAAACTTTTTTAATATGATAATATGATTAACCTCCATGCGTACATTCATAGCAATAGATGTTCCATACTCAAGGAATATTGAGAGATTGCAAAATAGCATAGAAGGGCGTGTAAAATTAGTTGAAAAAGAGAATATACATATAACCCTGAAATTTCTTGGTGAGATTGATGAAAAAATTCTTCCGGATATAGAAAAAATAGTTGAAGATTGCAAAGTTGAAAAATTTCATATAAATCTGAAGGGTGTTGGATTTTTCCCGAATCCGAGATATATAAGGGTTGTGTGGATAGGAGTAGAAAACTATGATCCGATTGTAAATATGGCAAAGTGCATGGATGAAAAGTTATCAAAGATGAGATTTAAGAAGGAGAAAAATTATATCCCTCATATCACCATTGCCAGGGCAAAGGGGAAAATAAAAATAAAAAATCTCTTAGAGTTTAAAGATATGAATTTTTCTCAATTCATCGTTGATTCTGTGAAGATAAAAAAGAGCGCTCTTACTCCAGAGGGTCCAATTTATGAGGATTTATACGAAATAAAATTGGAGTGATTATTTTTTCATCAATTCACTTATCTTCTCCACAATAATCCTGTAATTTTCCATGGCAATTTTCACATTTGCATCCACAAAATTCCATGCCTTGGAAATATCGCCATATCTCAATCTGTACCTTTTTGTTATCCCCTCATGCATCTCCTCTATTATATCCAGGGATTTCAGTTTGTTGAGATGTCTGTAAAGGGTTGGTCTTGAAGTATCAAGATACGAAATTAATTCCTCCACAGTCCATGCCCTGTCTGAATGAATCAGAAAGCATTCTTTGAAAAGGCGATACGGAATTGAATTGAGGGAATTTTCATAATCTCTATCAGGGTCAATTTTCAAATATCCAATTGCCCAGAGAAATTTCACTAAAATTTTGTCAACATCGGTCTCATGCTCCATGGGGCTTATTATCTTCACATCCATCTCAAACATAAAAAGATTATTGCGTTTACCATTATATATTTAACCATGACAACAGCGGAATGAAAGTTCTTGGCAATCCCAGAGATTATATTGAGTAGTCTGCAGTAAATTGGGAATGAGAAACGCAATTATAAGAGATACAATCACCCATTTTTTTCCAATTCATCTATCATGTTATTCCTTCGCAGGTATTTAAATTTTTTCAAAATCTTTTTTATACAGAATGATAATCATCCCCCATGCACAAAGCAATATGGATATTAAGTTTGCTCTTAATTGCAATCGGTGTGGTGTTCTATGTATCTTGGGGATTCCTCTACGATGCATGGACGGATATTGGATTATATTCGGTATGTGCTCCCCTCATTGTATTTGGAATTCTTGGTGCTATGTTATCAAGAATTGAAGATTGATTTAGTAGGGCTTGGCAACATAGGCAACTTTATCCGTTTTCTTTCCGCAAATTATACATCTTCCCTCAATCTTCTCCGCTGGAATACCTATTATTCTCTTCTCTGTTAAATCTTCAATCTTGTGACCACATTCATCTGAACCACACCATGAAACGATTGATATTCCATCATTTTTTCTTATTTCCTCTATACTATTTACCTTTTTTATTCTACTTTTCATTTCCTCATTGCTTCTCCTTATCATATTTCTCTGAATCTCCGATAGAATTTCCCCAATTTTTTCAATGTACTCTCCTCTCTTCACAGCAATTTTTTCCCCTGTGTCTCTTCTCACAAGTATTACTTGTCCCTTTTCAATATCTCTTGGTCCGATTTCAAGACGAAGAGGAATCCCTTTCATCTCCCAGTAATAGAATTTGTAGCCGGGAGTGTAATTATCCCTCTCATCAAGATGCACCTTATAATAATTTTTCAATTCATCTCTTATTTTCCTTGCCTCATCTAAAATTTTTTCCTTCTCCTTTATCACTATGGGGACTATTACGACTTGAATCGGTACAATTTCAGGAGGAATAATTAACCCCTTTTCATCACCGTGAATTCCGACAATTGCCCCAAGCAATCTCTCACTCATTCCAAATGTTGTCTGATAAACATATTCATGCTCTCCATTTTCTTTCAAATATTTTATATCGTACGCCTTTGAAAAATTCTGCCTGTATTGATGGAATGTTGCAATCTGCAAAGTTCTTCCCGATGGCATTATTGTTTCAACACCCATGGAATAATCAGCCCCCGGAAATTTGTCCCAGTCTGTCTTTTTCAAAATAATATATGGAATTGCCAGTTTTCTTGCTATTTTCTTCCATATTTCTATATCCTCCTTAATCTGCTCCTCGCTCTCTTCTTTATTTGCATGGGCAGTATGAGATTCAAAGAAATGAACCTCGCGCATTCTTATGAAAGTCCTAGTTTGCTTTGTCTCATAGCGGAATATATTCACTATTTGAAATATTTTAAGAGGCAAATCAGCATGGCTTCTTATCCAGAGTGAAAAAATGGGATACATTGCAGTCTCACTTGTCGGTCTTAAAACCATCTTTACATCCAGCGGGGTTTTTCCTCCATGCGTCACCCAGTAAACCTCATTTTCAAATCCCTTTATGTGCTCCCCTTCCTTCCTGAATTCCTTCTCAGATATCAAAAGAGGAAAATAAACCTCCTCATGGTTATACTCTCCAAATATCTTGCGAAAGAATTCATCTATGTTTCTCATTATTTTCCAGCCGTAGGGAAGCCAGACATGCATCCCCTTAATCTGATACCTCTTATCCACTAATCCCGATTCTTCAACAACCGTGTTATACCACTCGCTGAAATTCTCCTTGCTTATTTCCATACTATGGTGAAAAAGATGTATTTATTTAAAAATTCCCACTCATGGCACTTCAACTCAAAAGAAAAAAGAGAAATAAAATAAAAAAGAGAGTTATAATTGCGGATGTGCTGGGTTCTATGGCGATACTCTTTGAGATACTTACATTTGTTGCCTGAAAAATGTTAAATAGAAGGAGGTGATAGGTGAAGTATGGAA
>CAZVSZ010000071.1:0-6922 GCA_964630095.1 uncultured Thermoplasmata archaeon
GAGGGTTTAATATAATATCCCTGATAGGAGCAATACTGGCATTTACATGGAAGCCGCCGGCACCTGTAGCAGCACCACCACCGCCACCACCAGTGTGAGGCGAGAAGTATGGCATCTCCAGAAGATTTGGAAGCAAGGATTGCACGGCTTGAAGAGAAGGTAAACAGGATGGAGATGGACATAAGGATGCTTGAAAAAAGCATTGATGGCGTAAAGAGTTATGTCCAGCAACTCTACACCTACATGCAGATGATTGCAAACCGCTAATTTTTTATTCCTTTTTTCATTTATCTTTTTATGAAATTAATAAGGAAGGGAAAAGTAAAAGAGGTTTATGAAATTGATAAGCATACATTATTATTCAAATTTACGGACAACATATCGGTTTTTGATAAAATAATTCCCACAAGGATTCCCGAAAAGGGGAGAACTTTATGCTTAACATCCTCCTTCTGGTTTAAGAAAATTGCTCAAGATGGAATAAAAAATCACTATATAAGATGTGAAGACTCACAGATGCTTGTGAGAAGATTCAGGATAATTGAAAATCCACAAAGAGGGTCTGTAAATTATCTAATTCCCCTTGAATTCATAACCCGCTACTATCTGGCAGGCTCACTTTATGAGAGGATAAAAAATGGGAAGTTGGATTACAAAAATCTTGGATTTAAAAATATGCCAGATTATGGTGAGAAATTACCCGAGCCATTTTTTGAAATAACCACAAAATTTGAATCTTATGACAGAAAAATTGATTTTGATGAGGCGAAAAAAATTGGTGGATTGAATGATGATGAAATTGAGGAAATTCGGAAAATAATCCTTAAGATTGATTATATTATGCAAGAGGATGTTAAGAAGAGAAATTTAATTCATGTGGATGGAAAGAAGGAATTTGCAATCGGAGAGAATAGAGAAATATATGTTGTGGACACATTCGGAACGATGGATGAAGACCGCTGGTGGGATATGGAAAAATATGAAAATGGGGAGATAGTAGAACTCAGCAAGGAATTTGTGAGGCAGTATTATAAAAGAACGGGCTACTATGAAAAGTTGAGGGTTGCGAGGGAAAAAGGAGAGAAAGAGCCCGAAATACCCCCTTTACCAAGCGATATGGTAAAAAAAGTATCGGGATTGTATATGGAGATGTATAAAAGAATCACGGGTAATAATTAAAATCTGGCTTTGAGGACTTCAATCCCTGTAGATGTTATTTGCAGGGGGTGGAGAGATAAACTGTGTTCTGTACCTCGCATCTTTTTAATATGTATATATCTTTTTGCGACATCTCCCTCATTTCTCATAATAAGATTAATTATTCCATCTGCCATGTATTCCACCACCGAGTAGTCTTTATCCTCTCCATCAACTTCTCCTGTGAGAACTGCAATGCAATCCCATTCTTTTAAGGATGTTACGAGTTCAAACAGGAAACTGCGAGAATCATGTATATATTTTGTAAGTGGATTTATTGGGTCTATTACTATTCTCTTTGGCGTGTAATTTGCAATCAGTTCATTGATTTTTCTTAAAATCTTTGTTTCCTCAACTTCTCCCACTTCTTTACCAAGATTCTCGTAAATTACCAGTTCACTTTCAAAATACTTACTGTTGAAGAATGAGAAATTTGACATAAAACGAATCATCCAGTTGAACTTTTCGCTCATTGTGGTTATATACAAGCCTCTCTCTCCTTTTCTTGCACCTTCCATAATGAATTGCAGTGCGAATGTGCTTTTACCAGAACCTGCTTGACCCTGCACTAAAATTACAGCAGGAAATGGAAAGCCCCCCGATATGAGGGAATCCAGATTGGGAATTCCAGTTGATGTTCTATTCATTTTTTTCTACCTCCTCAAAATTTATTTCTAAATCTGCCAAATCTCCTATGAATTTTAATTTTTTGTAATAATCCTCTCTAATTGGAAGAATGATTTTAAAATTTCTTTTTTCTGATAAATTCATAATATAATATACAAATTTCTTGAAATTCTCTTTGCTCAGGTAAAAAGAAGCACTGGTTATGTTATCAACAAGAACAAAATCATAATCATCCATGACTATGAAATCCCTTGCTAAAAATCCACCAATTAAAACATTTTTTATCATTCCTAATTTGAAGGGAAACACAACTCTTTTCTCTTTTGAGGATGCAAGGTCTATGTAAGTTAAATTTCTCTGAGATATACCATGTATCCCCAGGAGATAGGTAATGTAGTGATGTGGCCTCTCAATGGTTATTATCAATCCTCTTTTATTTTTCATATCACAAATTGCTTTCAATATTATTAGATTTATTCTTGTTAATGGTTGCTTTTCGGACACCAGAACTATTCTTTTCCCCTTGTTAAGGAGTTTTTCAAATTTTTTTGCAATTTTTAAATCTTTTGCGTTCATTGAGCGTACCCCTTCACAATTTTACCTACATACTTCTCAACCTTCTGGTTCCTCAAGATTATATCTATTATAATTCTGTTATCTTCAATTTTTATTGTTGCTTTCTTTATTTTTGATCTGTAGTATGCAATTTTTTTACCTCTATTAGTTATCTTCTCATGCATATCTACAAATCCAAGAGACCGAAGTGCGGATAAACGACGATAACATGCCGCAATTGGTATATCCAGTTCCTGACTCATCTGGATGGCATTTTTCTCGTTCTGATAACTTGCAACCAAAATCTTTATTACATAATTATCCGTCAGTAATTTCATTATTTTCTCCATGTTCTTTTTCATATTTGCCACTATATTTCAACATTTTAAATATTTTACATTGTGATTATCTTATGTGAAAATCAATTTAAAAAATCTTATAAGATTTTCACAGAGCAGGTTTTTTAAGAAATTCCTCCAATTTTTTACTATGAACTTGGATATAATATTCAACAATCCCATTGCGGATACAATATTTCAAATTTCCCTTGCAGCATTAGCCACTATTCTCATTTTCCCTCATATAAAAAATAAAATTAAGGTTGCATTTATCCTCGCAATAATCACTGATTTGATAGTTGACGGCTCTCACATAGTTAATAAGAGTATTACGCACAATTTACTATTTTTAATAGATGTCCCCCTTGTAATTTTCCTATTTGGATATATATTCAGGTTAGATAAAATATCTCAGTTATCAATTTTAATTTTTGGGAATTTCTTCACATATTTTATTGCCGATGCAGCTATAGAGCATGATTCTCTTCAAATACTCTATCCATACAGCAATCAGCAGTTTATATGGAACAACAGTATTGTTGTATTTGGGGAGAGTGGAGCGCTCTTGGGGATATTTATCTGGCTACTGGCAATATTCATTCTAAATGTTGTAGAAAAAATAATGTGGAGAATGCATATTAACCAACTTCAAGTTCCTCCTCCCTCCCCCAGCGGAACTCAATTTTCAAAATTATCTTTCCATCCTTCATTACGATAGTTGCATTTTTTACCATGGCTTTATAGAGAACAATCCATTTTCCCCTGTTGGTCAACTTCTTACCCTCCTGTTTAATTAATCCCAATTTCTCAAGTTCTCTGATCCTTCTATAGCATACTGCAATTGGAATCCCTAAAGTGTTACTAAGAGTTATTGCATCTAAAGGTCTGTGCAGAGTTGCTCTTAGAATTCTCACAGAATACTGGTCCGAGATATGACGAAGAATTTCCCATGCATCTTTTTTATTTATAATAATCCCCCCTTACATCAAGGGCACAAGTCTAATTTTTATATTTTTATTTCCCTCCCAAATAATTGCATATACATCGCTGGATATTATGACAGGCACATTTTCAACTCTTTTTACCGTAATTTCTTTATCAATTCCCACACTTATACTATAGTTCTCTGGAGTTAGTAGAATAACAGAATTACTCTTTTTAAGATTTTTGATAAGTTTTGGGATGTCATTATTGCTCTCATATAAATTTACCAGGGAATCCAAGCCGATGATAATCAGAGAATTTCTTCCAATCTGATATTCAATTATGTCGGGGGACATTTCAACAACCATATCCTTCCCTTCAAGATATATGTCTCCCTTATCATCACCATACCCTGCTATTTTTATCTCTTTTCCTGAGAATTTATTTACATGCTCTTTTAATAATGGAACAGGATACCACAGTGGTGGGATTATCAGTGGTGTTTTTTTACTGTATTTTGTTAGCGAGAGCATTAAACTCTGAAGTATTTCAAATGGCACATTCTTTGAAATTTTTATATTCAGGCACCCAAAGTTCTCCAATTCCTTTATTATTTTTTCAATCTCTGAAGTATCTATGTTGCTCACAGAATCAAGGGAGAAAACATTATAATGAAGGGAGGAAAAATGTCCATCATAGAGAGTGTAAAGATATTTTGGTTTTCTCACAGGAGAGCCACGAAGTTTCTTTATGAACATTCTCCTTATCCAGAATCCCTCGGGAGATTCATGATGAAGTAGTATTATTCCATCTCCCAAATAATCTATGTTCTCAAATCCAGCACTTTCAACTATGAATATTATATTTGCCAAGCCCTCTTCTACAAGGTCTTTTTGAAGAGTATAGAGGATACTTTCCGCCGGGATACCGTATTTCTCACTTAGACCATCTATGGAGTCCACGCATATCAGAGATTTTTCAGGAAGGGAATTCTCAACAAAATCATAAAGCAGTTCCAGTTCTGGCAGTAATTCCCCCACTTCAAGAATTGCCTCGTTACCCTCAAATTTAACCTTCTCTTCCTCAAATCCCTCTTCTATTAAGCCCTCCAGCTTGTTCAGGTATTCTCTCCTCATTTTTCCTCCATGCCCTTCAATTTTTATGTTTATAATCTCTTTCACCCATGGAAATTGCTTGAGCAAAATATCATCTGCAACTCGCGTGGATAGATAGAAAACCCTCATCTTCTCCCTGAAGTAATTTAATATTTCCAGTCCAAGCGTTGTCTTTCCACTTCCAGGCTCACCCTTTATTATAAGAGAGTGCCCGATATCTTTCTGGAGGAATTCCACAATTTCATCTGGAATCATTCTATCACACTCCTTTCCACCCAATAGCATATCTCCTTAATAAAGAATACTCTTTTGTTGTGTATGCATTTTTGTCAATTATGATTATTATAATTGAATTTCTCTCCATGGCATAACTGTTTAGCAGTTCAATGTTTCTCATAATATTTATAAAATCATTATAGAGAAGGAGGTATTCAATGCAATCAATTATCACAATTCTACCTGCAGTTTCTTCTAAAAATCTTATTATGCTATCCGTGAGAATTGTTAAATTGTGAGGTTTGATTCTATCCCTACCAACTATATCGGTGACCCAGATTTTCTTTCCTCTTATATTTCCAAATCTCTCTGGCTTCTCTCTAATAGCCATAAAAATATCAATTTTATCTGACATCTCAGGAAGTATTGAATAGAGAACATCTTTTATTCCCATATCAACAATGTATATCTTGCCCCATGAAAATCCAAATCCATATATCACATTCTTTCTCATATTTTCCCTATTTAAAAATTCTCTCAAAATCTTTTTATCCCTGTTTTTCAAAAGTATTTTCATGAATGCTGTTTTGAATCTCTCGCTCACATTCTCAACAACCATGAAATCTATACCTCTCGCTTCCAATCTCTCCTTCTTAGGGTCTATTGCTCTTATTAATGGAATCACAAAGTAATCTGTGTTGAATATTTCATCATAATTTTCCTGGTATTCTATCAAAATTACAAATGGTTTTTTCTCATTACAAATCTTTTTAATATCATCTAACGGAAGAAGGGAAAAGCATTTATGCTGAATACCCAAATCTTTTAGCCCCTTTGATATTGTGGAACGATACTTTTCCTCCTGATGAAAGCAGAGGACATCCATATCTCCTTATTTCCTTACCACTATTTAAGTTTTCTTCTCTCCTTATCTTGCATAATTTGGAGTTTATTAAATTTCTCTTATCTCCACAGATTTATTATCCAGATCAATTATTGCGAAAGTTTTTCTACCGCTCAAATAGCCGCACAATTCTCCTGGATTCAAAATTATAGTTCTTCCATATTTTCTATGATCAACCTTATGAGTATGCCCATAAAGAATGTAGTCAAAATCACCACTTTTTGCAAAAGAATCCACAATATTTCCTGTTTTTTCAATACTTCCAAATCCATGAAGAAGAAGAAAATTCTTACCGAAAAATTCCAATCTTAATGGAGATTCTTCTAATAAAAACCCCATTTCGTCACTTATTTTCTTCAATAGCAGTTTTTCTCCATCATTGTTGCCAAACACTCCATAATATTTGAACCCGGAGAATTTTTTAAGAGTGAATGGTGAGATTATGTCACCAAGGTGGAAAATATACTCTATTTTTTCTCTTCTTGTTATTTCCACAAATTTTTCCACGGCGGGGATATTATCATGGGAATCACTTACCACTGCGATTTTCATAGGGGAAGATAATAAAAACAATTATTTTAATCTATCACTCGGTATTTCCATGAAGAGGATAAATAGAATAAAAATGCCACAAGGGCTGATGCTATATTACTCAGCGACATACCAATCCACACCCCAAGGGAGCCGAGCCCAAGAGATATGCCTAAAATGAAAGAAAATAGAACACGAAATCCCCAGAGACGGGTGATATCCATTATCATTATGGGAAATGTTCTTCCCGCACCTTGATAAAGACCTTCCACAGAACTGAATATCCCGAAAAATGGTATGCCAATGCTGAAAATTAAAAGAAAGAGAGAGCCTTCATCTATGACCGCTTGGCTCTTTGGAATGAAAAATGCAACTATTTGATATCTAAAAGTTATGATAATGAGCATCTCTATGACCAGGATTATAAAAGAGATTTTCAGTCCTTTCTTGAATGTCTCATTTGCCCTGTCAAATTTCTTTGCTCCTATAGAATGTCCAATAATAGTTGCCATGCC
>CAZVSZ010000072.1:0-6838 GCA_964630095.1 uncultured Thermoplasmata archaeon
GCATCTGAAGTTGAATTATCACTCCAGCAATTGCCCTCGCTTGTGGTGTTCCACAGATTCTTGTACTGTGCTGCATCATCGTACGCCTGTTTATGGCTCGGATCGTAGGTTCCATCTCCACTTGCTCCGTTGTTGCGGTCAAATATGTTGTGATATATAATAAATCCAGAAGATCCCGTGAGTTTAACTCCATATTTCGTATTTAATTTGAATGTATTGTTAACTATCTTACCATAGCCCAAATTTGCATCAGGATTATATGTCTGTTCCATGTTTACTCCGTTTTGACCATTATTGTAGAATGTGTTGTTTTCCAAGTCAATACCATAAGAGCCATATGATTCAAAGCCCTGATACCTGTTTTCACTCATGTTTGAATCGTATACTCTTATATAATCGCTATAAAGTGAGCGGATTCCATTCTGATGATTTGAAATGGTGGTGGCGTTAATTATTACAATATGCCAGGAATATTCAATTCCAATTCCGTCTTCTATATTGTTTATAGATACTGTGTTGTCAATCTCTAGGTTACTGAGCTTCATGTAAGAGAGGAACGCTCCAGATGTGTCGTTGACGAAGCAGTTGTCTATTTTCATATATACGGTAGAATCAGAAACGTTTGCCAGATACATTCCGTATCCATTCTCATGACTTATATCCCATCCCACAATTAAATATGGGTACTTGCTGCTTCCATTTCCACCCACATAACCATGCTCCCAGTTCAGTTTTCCCGTGTTATTAATGCTCACCGGATTTCTCTGCATGTATTTTTGAGGATAATTATCCTTATCATTTCCTCCTGCAATCGGATATGTGTAATCAATTATGTCATCGTGGTTGTTGTCATTCGTCTTATTATTCACGGAGAAATCATGCCAGTAATTTCCAGAATTTGAACTGTTCCAGTAATTTGTGCTATCATCATAAGCCTGCTTGTTCCCCGTATTATATTTGTCTTTGGTTCCATTGTTGTAATAAAATACATTTCCATATATGTGATTTCCATTGCTGCTTTCAAGTTTAACACCATAATAGGTATTGTATGCAAATCCATTGTTAGTGATATTTGCTTTGGAAAGCTGATAACCTCTCAATCCCTCCATGTTCCCAAAGAGGTAGTTGCTATGCACCCTGATATATCCGCTCGGTGTGTAATCCAGAGCGATGTAGATTCCCTCATGAATGTTACCGTAGACTCTATTTTCATAAATGTTCGCAGAATTGATTTGTCTGTATAACTCTATTCCACTTTTGCTATCATATACCTCGCTGTAAGAAATTGAAACTGTGGAGGTATCCAACACCATTATCCCTTCATATTGATTTATGTTGAAAACTGTGGCTTTACTTATATTTACCTCATTACCCCAGCGCACATTTATTCCCATTCCTGAGTCATTAACCAACACATTTGATATTTTGAATGATAAACTGCTATTTCCCTCAATGTATATCCCATACTTCAAGTTGTAGCTATCCGTGTAATTTTCTGTTTTTCCCCATCCAACAATGTAGTAATAGGTTCCATCGTATCCAATTATACCTGTGGATGTACCTCTATCTCGCAGATTCTCTATGTTGGTGGAATCCACATATAGAGGAGAAGGATTCAATTTCTCCGAATAATACCCGTTCAACGAGTCGTAATAAACCTCACAGTTCATAAAACTCACCCATCTTATGGGCATATCGTCCTTTACCCCGTCTTCGTCAAAGCTGTAACTCCAGTCCACATATCCATTGTTATCAAGGTCGTTGGTATTGTTGTTATTCACCCAGTCGTGATAGTAATTGCCGTAATCTTTATTATAGAAATTATAATTACTGTAATTACTGTGCTTCTCAGCATAAACCTGAACTGTTGAAGGAGAATAAGAATCGCCAGAGCCATGATTTTCGTAGAATATATTATCCGAGAAGCTCATATTTGAGTTGGTGCTGTTTTTTAGAGATATTGCGTAATATGAATTCCTGAAGAACGAGTTGTAAAAAGCGCCTATATAAATCTTATCAAGTCCCTGCGGCATATTCACCCCAACATAGTTATACGCAATTATATTGTTGAGTAATTTGAGAGTTACATTGTTTCCTCCTATGAACACGCCCCAGTGCCCCTGATGCTCAATAGTGCTATCGTACATCACCACATTGCTGTCATTATGATACACAAACAACCCTGTGGCTCCACCTGCTCCATCGTGTATCCATGTATCCTCAACAAATATGTCTGTAGTTGTGGTATTATTTATGCCTATTCCGTTGGCATGACAGTTATAAATATCTAAATGGGATAAGTACACATACTTCGCCCCAGTGTCATCTGTAGTATTTATAACTATGCCATTTCCCTGATAGATCCAGTAATAGTTACTTCCTAATGAGGTAACGTTGTGAATTATCAAACCATCTATCTTTAGTTTCTCATACCCACCATTAATAAAATGATCTATGCGCAATCCATAACCCTGTGGTGCATTTGATTTTGTGCCGTTTATTTCCAATCCTGTTATTATCTCTGCACCATCAGAGGCGGTGCCCACATAACCTATTGATGGATTGAGATTTGCAACTACTAAACGAGGCATCTTTAATGCATCATGGTGAAGACCTTTAACCGGATAATTATCATAACTCCTCACCACGCTATAATCACCCACATCTTTAATAGGATAACTCCATGGAATTACAAAGTTATTGTGCATCATGTCATAATTGGTGTTATTGTTCTCTGCCCAGTCATACCAGAAATTTCCTATATTATCTGAACTATGCCAGTATATATCTGTAGACGAAGAATCCTGAGTTGCCTGTGGATGATTTGGGTCATAATGGTCTGTGGAGCCATCATTTTTGTAGAAAGAATTTTCATAGACATCCACATGGTTTGTACCTTCAATTTTTATTGCCTCATGAGTGTTCAATCCGAATCCATTATAATTTATTTCTATGAAACCCGTTGCTGAATTCTGATAAGCATGCATACCAATATTATTCCTGTAAATCACATTGTCCCGTACTGTAATACCCCCATAATCCGAACCAGTGATATTTATTCCGTCTATGTAATTACTGTGAATGTGATTGGCCCAATCAGGATGGTTGTAATTACCTATGTTTATATAGGTCGTTGATGCGATATTATTTATATAAATACCATAGTCATTATAGTGGATATCATTACCAGTAACATCAACTTCTTCATTTTTAATGTTGTAAAGCACTATGCCTGCATTCGGGAAATAAACACTTCCATCTCCCCCCGAAGCAGATGATAAACTGCAGTTTGCTATTGTGAAATTCTTTGTCACATTCCCTATGTAAATGGCTGCTCCTTTATTAGAGGCATCTATACTCCATCCGGTGATTTTATAAGGGTCGCTTGCTGTGCCAGATCCTCCTGTGACTCCATTCGCAGAAGTGAAATCATTATCATTGTTTATTCTTATCGGGTCATGGGCGTCCTTCGGAAAAATATGATGAGATATCTCAGGTGTTTGCATACCCTGATTCCAGTTCATGTTTCCAAGCATAATTGTAAAATTCATTGCAATTACTGCCACGACTACAATTCCTATCACTAAATTCTTTTTCATTAACTTCACCAAATTTAAGTAAACTAATATAATTATATAAATTTTTTGGATGCATGCATCATACAAGATTTTCATTTATCTAAAATTATTTTCTTACATTTATTTATCCAATACTTCATATTTTTCTGCGTGGATATCCTCATTGCTCTCTCAATACTTTTTTTACCATCTTCTCTATCACCGTTTTTAATCTGTGCAATCCCCAGATAATAGAGAGATATTGCCATATTTATTCTTTCTCCAATCCTTCTGAAATTCTTATAGGAAGAGCGGAGAATCTCAATTCCCTCTTCATAATCCCCCAGCAAAATCTTAAGGATTCCAAGGGTCTGATTTATTTTCACTCTCAAACTCAAATTATCAATTTCTTTCCTGAGTTCTTCTATCTCACCAGAAACCTTTACCGCCATGTTCTTTTCTCTGCGCTCAATATAAACACGGAGAAGAGATAGGTATGAGTCAATCAGGCATTCTTTATTTTGAATTTTCTTCGCAAGTTCAATACTTTTATTAAGGTACTTTAAAGATTCAGAATACAAGTGCCTGTAAAGCATCAATTCTCCCATACTGTAATAGCTGTGACAGATCCCCCACATGTCGCCATTTTTCTGAAATATTTCCCGGGCTCTTTTCAAATTCATTAGAGATTCATCAAATTCTCCTCTATCCATTAAGACTATCCCTATGTTAAGATATGCCACACCAAGAGAATTCATTGTTCCAAACTTTTCATAGATATCTCTTGCCTTTCTCAAGAATTTAATTGCATCTTTCAAATCCCCCTTCCTGTGACATGCTATCCCTAAATTTGTATAGTCCTGTGCGAGTCCATATATATTCCTGTATTTCTCATCCATCTCACTACTTTTCTTAAAAAAATTTATTGCCAAGTTTAAATTTCCTTCCTCACCTAAGAGTATTCCCATGTTTGTGTAAAGTGTGGATAATCTCTCATTATCATCCAATGACTCTAAAATTTCTATGGCAGCAGTCAGATATTTTTTTGCATTCTCATAATCTCCATTATAATAATAGAGAGTTGCCCTGTTCTCCAATAGAAGCGATTTTGCTTCCTTATCTCCAATTTCATCAACCATTCTCTCCATCAAATTCATTGTGTTCTTCACATCTTCAATTTTACCCATTCTCATAAGTATCCATATTTTCTCATGGATCAATTTCACCATGGAAAGAGAAGTTTCTTGAGTTAAAGAAAGAGCATTATCAACATATTCAAGAGCCTTCTCAAACTCACCCATCTCCCTGTAAATACTGGCAATTCTACCATGAATTCCCTGTCTCTCCTCAACATCATCTGTAATTTCAAGTTCTTCCACATATTTTTCTATTGCCTTCTCATATTTTCCCTCCAGGGCATATATTTTACCCAGTTCACCAAGTATTTCTTTTTTCTTGTCTTTCAAATTTCTATTCATTCTATTTATTATGGATAATGCCCTTTCTAACATATCTGCAAAGTCTTCATACGCGTACAGGGATTTTGCTTTCATTGCAGTTTCATAGTAATATTTCCAGGCTCTTTCTAAATCACCACTCTTTTCATAATGATACCCAACATTTATTTCCTCATCTATCTTTTCTCCTCTTTCAAGCATTTTTTCAATATTTTCTGCGATAATTCCATGATATATTCGCCTCATACTATCCTTTATATCACCGTAAATCACAAGACGCAAGAGAGGATGGGTAAATATAAAAACATCTCCATCAGGAGATTCATCAATAAGTCCCTCCTGAATAAGTTTATCAAGAATTGGAAGGAGTTGCATATCATCCATCGCAGTTGTCTCTTTAAGAAGATTGTATGGTATTTTCTCACCAATAACACTTGAAATCTGAAGCACTATTCTGCTCTTTTCATCAAGATTTTTAAGACTTTCCATTATTATGGACTTTACACTTTTGGGTATTTTAATACCCTCCATCTTCACAGGATATTTTCTTCCCTCTGGAACAATTATACCATCGTCTATCATCTTCCTAACAATGGCTTTAATAAAAAAGGGATTGCTCCCCGTTATTTCACTTACCATCTTCACAAAGTCTTGGGGTATATTTTCATCAATCATTATTGAAAGCATTTTTCTTATCTCATTCACATTTAACGGTTCAAGAGAAATTATATTCAATATACCCTCTTTCTCCATATTTCTCTTTATATCTTCAAAAAGATCATTTTTCTTCGTCTCCGCCCGCCATGCACTTATAATTAAAAATGGTGAATTTTGTAGATGCACACACAGATAATAAAGCAATTTAAGGGAAGTTTCATCAACCCACTGTATATCATCAATAAATATCACAAGGGGCTTAATTCTGGATAATTTATCAATCTCATCAGCCAAATCATACCATATAGCATGTCTAATATAGGAGGATGCTCTCTCCTCTTTCTGCGGTAAATTTATCACCTTTTTCATTATTTTCATAATTTTCCTGCCATATTCATGAAGTTCACCACTTCTGAAAATCTCCATCAGAGGTAAATAGGGCATACTCAAATTCTCGTATCCCTTACTCTGAAGAAAAATAAATCCTTTGCTCGTAGAAATCTCCCTGAATTTCATCCCAAGCGATGTTTTTCCAATGCCCGGTGGTCCCTTTATAAGAAGACATCCATCTTTGCCATTTTTTATTTGAAGGAGAAGATCATTAAAGTATCTTAGATATTTATCCCTTCCTACAAAAATTTCTTTTAAAGATTTTATTTTTATCCTGTTGAGATTAATTCTTCCATTCCTATCCATCAAAATTATTCCCTCAATAATACTGTCCCTCCTCCTCATATACTTTTCAATATCCGAAAGTGGTGCTGTGATTTTATTTTTTCCCACAACAATTCTCACCTTTTCATTCTTCCATTTCTCCAAGATATTTTTTGCTTTTTTTAAACCCTCCTTGGTGAGAAAATACACTCTTCTCTTCTTTGATATTCCCTCAACATATCTCATTTCACTGAAAATAAAATTCTTCTTCATTCTTCCAAGAACTACAGCAACATAATTTCTGGATACTCCTATATTTTCGGCAATTCCATATTGGGTGAGGGAATATGGAACAGAGCCTTTTCCAAACCTTATGTAAGGATACCTGCTGAGGTGCAGGATTATTTTTTCCTTAATTGTTGGTGACTTCACATATAAGCAAAATATATCCTATATTTAAATATTGTTGAACGCCAAAAATTATATTTAATAAGGGCATACTCTCCAAGGTGA
>CAZVSZ010000073.1:0-6570 GCA_964630095.1 uncultured Thermoplasmata archaeon
GTATCCTCGCCCCTAATTTATGGAAAATTGATATGGACAGGGAAAATAAAAATATATCCCTTGGAGCATCCAGCATCTCTACTTTATGATGAATCTAAAAGAGATATTGTGGAGAAACATTACAGAAAATTGAAAATATTCAAAAATCACTGCAAGTGGATGTGCTGCTGTCCGATAGTTAGATTCTATGAAGAGGGGAAACTGGAGCGAAAATGGGTTGAATTGTATTGCAGGGGAGATTGGGAAAGTTGTACTCGTTATCAGAAAGAAGAGAAAAATGAATACCATGAGGATTGTATGCTTCCCGACGGAACAATGAGAAAAGAACTATGTAGGTATTGAACTGGAAAAAATATATGTGCCATGTTTTCTTATCCCCCATTATGAAGCTATTTCTTGCATCCTGGAATGTAAACGGGATAAGAGCATGCTTTAAAAATGGTTTTCTTGATTTTCTTGAAAAATACAGCCCCGATATACTCTCGCTTCAGGAAATAAAATCCACTGAGGACATGATTCCCATGGAAGTTAGATACTATGAGGGATATGAAAAATACTGGAATTCCGCCAGGAGAAAGGGATATGCTGGAACAGCAATTCTAACTAAAATTGAACCGAAAGAGGTGAAATTCGGAATAGGTGATGAGAAATTTGATGATGAGGGGAGGGTTATAACTGCTGATTTTGGAAATTTCTATCTTGTAAACGCATATTTTCCAAACTCTCAGCATGGATTGCCCCGTCTGAATTTCAAGCTTGAATTTGATGAGAAAATTCACGAGTATTTGAATAATTTAAGAAAGGAAAAACCCGTAATTTTATGCGGGGATTTCAATGTAGCCCATAAAGAAATTGACCTAGCAAATCCAAAACAGAATGTGAAAAATGCTGGATTTACCCCTGAAGAAAGGGCATGGATGGACAAATTTTTGGAGGATGGATGGATTGATACATTCAGAATGTTCACAAAGGAAGGTGGGCATTATACCTGGTGGACTTACAGATTCAAAGCGAGAGAGAGAAATATAGGATGGCGTGTTGATTACTTTGTGGTGAGTGAAAATCTGAAAGATAAAGTGAAAAAATCATGGATTCTCAGCGATGTTTACGGCTCCGACCATGCGCCAATAGGGCTGGAGATTGAAATTTGATTTTTCACTCTACTTGAGGAGCAAGTAGGAGTAATCCTTATATGGGATGTTACGATTTAAAGATGATGGAAGAGGATGCAATATTAATATCGGCATCGTACAGGAAGGAGGAGGATGGTGTAGTTGTGGAACTATTTGGAAGAAATCGTGAGGGTAAGTCAATTGTGGGGCGCTATCATGGATTCAAGCCGTACTTTTATGTGGTAGAACCCCCCGAGCAGTTGCTTGAGAAATTCAGCAAGGATGAGGAAATCTACAATTTGGAAGATGTTGAACTCTGGTATAAAGGAAGGATGAGAAGATGCACGAAGGTAGTGATGCATTCTCCATGGAAGACACCTAAATACCGAAGCATAGCCATGGAATTCTGCAATGTTTTAGCTGCTGATATTCCCTTTCATCAACGCTTTATATATGATTTTGATTTATCCTCCTGTGTCCGTTTTCACGGGAAATATATAAAGAATGATAAGTATTCTGTTGACATAGTTATGGATTTGGATGAAATTGAAAATATTGAAGATTTCAAAGTCCCTCTAAAAATTCTCAGTTTTGATTTAGAAAACTCAATGAAAGGGGATAACAGGATATTCACCATAGGCTTTGCAATATGGGATAGGGAAAAAATGAAAAAGATGCACATAGAGAATGAGGATGAGAGAAAAATTCTCTTGAATTTTGTTAATATTGTAAGAAAAGAGGACCCTGATATAATCACCGGTTACAATATTGACAATTATGATTTAGAGTTTCTGAGTGAAAAATTCAAAAAGTATAATATGGATTTCTCTATAGGGAGAGATGGAAGCAAGCCTCAGAGGATTGGTGGGCAGTTCTGGAGAGTTCATGGAAGGGTAATTGAAGATGCTTGGTGGGCAGTGAAGAAGGAATTGAGAATGAAGAGAGAAACTCTTGAGGCAGTATCCATGAAATTATTGGGAGAGGGAAAAGAAGATGTTGATAGAACAAGAATAGATGAAGAGTGGAAGAGAGATAAGGATAAGGTTATAAGTTACTGTATGAAAGATGCAGAGCTTGCATTAAGGATTCTTTTAAAAATTGGTATAATTGATAAGTATCTGGATCTCGCAACCGTTACAAAATTTCCACTTGATGATGTAATTCATTCTGGAACATCAACATGGGTAGATTCTCTTCTAATAAGAGAGGCAGATAGAAATCATATAGGTGTTCCGCTTCAGGGGCAGGAGAGGAAAGCTGTGAGTATTGAGGGAGGCTATGTGCATACGATAGAGCCTGGATTATATGACTGGATTTGTGTTCTTGACTTTAAGAGCATGTATCCAAGTATAATAATCAAATACAATATATGCTTTACAACAATAAGCAAAGATGGGGATATTGTGAGTCCAACAGGCACGCAATTTTTGAATAAGGAGATAAAAGAAGGTTTAATACCAAAAATTTTGAAGAATTTGATGGAGAAGAGAGATTGGTTAAAGAGAAAAATGAAGGAAAATCCGGAGAGAAGAGAATACTACGATGGTTTGCAGAAGGCAGTAAAAGTTCTTATGAATACATTTTATGGAGTTCTTGCATCTTCCTTTTATCGTTTTACAAATCCTGATATAGGAGCAAGCATAACTGCACTTGCAAGGGAAACAATAAAGAAGATAATTGAAGAACTTGAAGGGAGAGGAATTAAAGTTGTATACGGGGATACGGATTCAATTTTTTTCAAATCCCCTTATAAAAACCTTAAAGATACAATTGAATTTGGAATGAGAATAGCGAATGAGATTTCAAAGAGAGAGGAATTAATACTTGAATTTGAGAAAGTTTTGAATCCCTTTTTCTCCCATGGCGCGAAGAAGAGATATGTTGGTCGTATTATCTGGCCTGAAGAGAGCAGGGGGGAGATGATAGTCCGTGGCTATGAAATTCGTCGTACGGATTCATTTGATTTACAAAGTGAGGCACAGAAACTTGTTTTTGAAAAGATTTTGGATGGAGATATAAAGGGGGCAGTAGACCTTGCAAGAGATATTGTGGAGAAAGTAAAAAGAGGAGATGTGAATATAGAAAAACTCGTAATTTCAAGAACAGTTAGGGATTTCAAGAGATACAAAAATCCAAATTCAATGGCAAATGTTCAGGCTGCTAAAAAATTGATGGCAAGAGGATATGAATTTATTCCGGGTAGGAAAGTATCATGGATTGTGATAAATGCGAGAGGAAATAAGCAGGATGTGGAGCCGTATATTTCTGGAAAAGAATTTAAATACAAGCCAGATTACAATTATTATGCACGAAGAATTGCAGAGACACTTGCGAGAGTAACTGAGGTATTTGGAGTGGATCAGGATAACTTATTAACGGGAAGTAAGCAGTGGAACCTGAGTGCCTTTGAAAAAAAAGAGAGGAAGACATTATTTGATTTCGGGTAAACATATTTATGCAACAGAGCAGGTAAATGGCAAAATCTATAATATAAGTTCCTCATGCGGTTTTTGGTGATTTAATATGGATAGGATTGTGGAATGTGTTCCAAATTTCAGTGAGGGAAGGAACAAGAAGATAATAGAGGAAATTACAAATGTGATAAGAGAAAGTGAGGATGTTTATCTCTTAGATGTTGACCCGGGAGAGGCGACAAATAGAACTGTTGTCACATTTGTTGGAACTCCTGAGGGGGTCAAAGAGACGGCATTCCAACTCATAAAAAAAGTAGCAGAATTAATAGATATGAGGAAGCATCATGGAGCACATCCAAGGATTGGCGCCACTGATGTATTTCCATTTGTTCCCGTTAAAGGAGTCACTATGGATGATTGTGTTGAAATAGCAAAAGAAGTGGGGAAAAGGGTGGGAGAGGAGTTAAATATTCCCGTCTATCTCTATGAATATGCAGCCTCGGCAGATTACCGCAGAAATCTTGCAGATATTCGTGCTGGAGAATATGAGGGTTTGCCAGATAAGTTGAAGGATGAGAAATGGAAACCAGATTATGGCCCGAATGAATGGAATGAGTGGATTGCAAAAACGGGAGCAACTGTTATTGGTGCAAGAGATTTCTTAATTGCCTATAATGTAAATTTAAATACTCAAGATAAAAAACTTGCAAACAAAATAGCAAGAGTGATAAGGGAAAGGGGATACAAAAAGAAGGGGGAGAATGGCAAGCGTATTCAAATCCCGGGAAAGTTGAAATATGTTAAGGCGATAGGGTGGTATATTGATGAGTATAAAAGGGCACAGGTTTCAATAAATCTCACAAATTATCATGAGACTCCATTATGGAAAGTATTTGAAACAAGTGAGGAAGAGGCAAATAAATTGGGAATAAGAGTAACAGGAAGTGAAATTGTCGGATTAATTCCACTTGAGGCAATTATAGATGTTGGGCATCATTTTTTGAGGAAGATGGGACTCAGTGATGCAATTCCAGAGGAAGATATTGTTCATGAGGCTATACTCTCCTTGGGGCTCAATGATGTTGCACCGTTTAACCCTGATGAGAAGATAATTGAATACAAAATTGAGAAAATGGAGAAAAAGAAAAAACTGATAGATATGAAACTGAGAGATTTCATAGATGAGGTATCAAGAAGTTCTCCTGCGCCTGGAGGAGGAAGCGTCTCGGCGGTAATTGGAAGTTTATCCTCATCACTATCTTCCATGGTGGCAAACCTCACCTATGGAAAGAAAAATTACAAAGATTACTGGGATGAAATGCTGGATATAGGGAAAAAGGCACAGGCAATAAAGGAGGAGTATATAAAGTTAATAGACAGAGATACAGAGGCTTTTGATAAATTTATGGAAGCGATGAGACTTCCAAAGAAAACTGAGGAGGAGAAGAGAATAAGAAAAATTGAAATTGAAAAAGCAACCAAAAAGGCTATAGATGTGCCCCTTACAACTTTAAGATTGACGAAGGAACTTATGAGTATGGCAGAAGAACTTGTAAATAAAGGTAATAAGAATGCATTGAGTGATGCAGGAGTCGCATGCATATCCGCATATACAACAGCCTACGGTGCATATTTTAATATTCTCATAAATCTTAGTGGACTCAGCGATGAAAATTATAAAAAGGAGAGAGTGGAAGAATCAAAAAAGATTATAGATGAAATAGAGGAAAAAAAGGAGAGAATTTTAAAAAATGTCATTGAGAATTTATAATTAGATGATATCTTCTTCCTCCTCTTCTTCAAAATATTCTTCTTCCAACGGCAATTCTGGTAGTTCTTCCTCCTTTTTCTTCTTCACTGTTTTCTTTTCTCTGTGTGGCTGTGCTCTCTCTACTTCCATGGTTTCTTCACTCATTACCACCTCCGATGGTTCTTTAATCTTCTTCCTTGGAGGTTTTGCAGGAGGCTTTTTCTTTTCTTTCTTCGTTTTCTCCTTCTTAAAACCTTTTGTGATTTTTGATAGCACACTTTCAGATACGGGAATTTCGCTCTCTTCTACCACCATTCTATGTTTCCTCTGTAATTGAATTCTCTTAACATAATCATAGGTTACATATCCCACTGCAATAAGAATCAGTGCAATTACTACCCATAGCCACCACATTGCCTGCCACCATGGAACTACATTTATTATCTCCTGCCGAGAGCGTATATTACCAGCAGCATCTTCTGCAAATATCGTAATTTTAACGGAAGGAGGAATTACAGAGTCTCCCACAATGATTATCCTCCAGTATCCATTCTCCGGCTCACCTATAACCCTTATATTCTGACCTTTGTATTTATAGATTGCCCAGACCGATTTTGCATCTCCTGTACAATATACATCCACTACTATTTTATTTCCTTCCACAGGTCCTTCTTTGTATTTCACAAATGAAATAGTTGGAGGCACAAAGTCCATGGTAAGATTAGTAATATAATATTCATTCATTTCATTACCAGCCACATCTGTGGCATTATAAACAAGTAGCTTATAATTTCCCTGTTGAAGATCTTGGGTTTTAAAGGTGACATAGTATGTAGTGTTATTTCCTTTACTAATCCCCACTTTATATTCTCCATAAGAGGATACAAGTTTTGCACTCACATTTCTCACATCCTCAGAGAAAATCAAAGTGATATTTACAGGAATTCCAAAGGGGTAAGGTGGTAAATGACTGTAGTATATCTCCTTTACATAGGGTTTTTGAATATCCACATTAAGGCTCATTGCATAATTCTCCATGTAGTTCCATGAGGTATCTCTCGCTCCAGATACTATGAGTTTCAAATTTCCAGATGGACTTTGATTGGTAATTTCAAAATTACCCATCCAAGTTGTGTCATTTATCCACATCCCATTGATTTCATATTCATCCCCTCTTATTCCGTAAGTCACATTTGGAAGTACATTTCTGTCCATACTCTCATTAAATCTTATTGTTAGTGTGTGTGTCCCAACACCAAGAGGCTGCTCTCTCTCAAAGGATAAACTTGCTATT
>CAZVSZ010000074.1:0-6528 GCA_964630095.1 uncultured Thermoplasmata archaeon
TCATAAATTTGATATTGCAAGATAAACATCCTTTCCTTTCATAAAAATATATCCCTCTTCAAGTAGACGCTGAAATAATCTATCTATTCTTTTTTCAGTTCCTCTCTCCATCATCTTTTTTTCAAAGTATTCGTATGACCAGCCATTGGGTCTCAATGTATTTAATTCCCAGAGCACTCTATTTATCATCCTCTCAATTCTTTTCTTCTCTCCCAAAGAGGATATTTCCCTTTTCAATTTATCGTGCAATAAATCATCAAGTCTCTCAAATACTGTGAGATATATCTCTAAAACTTTCCCCTCCGGATTTTCCAATCCCAATCTCTGCCAGGAGTTTATTAATCTTGCAATATGCTCTCCAAATCCATTTACATCACTCATATCCATTAATATTCCCATCCTCATAGCTTCGCTGAATAGTGGAAATTCCACCTCTATTTTTCTTATGAATCTCTCCTTGAATTTCTCCACAAATCTCTCATCAATATCTTCATTTTCTAAGTGTTTTCTGAAAACATAAAAACCTATATCCCTGTCGTATTCTCTCAAATCATCAAGATAGAAATCCATTTCTTCCTTTCTCGGTAGATATGGAATCTCGGAGTAACCAATTAATTTTTCCCTCTTTATCACGCTCTCAGTCATTGCACTCTTTTCCCATTCCCTTCCTTTCCTTGCTGGATAAAATTTTAAAGCATTTCTATCGTTCATCTTCTGGTATCTTATTTTAAAATCAAGATTTATATTGATGTCTATCTCCTTATCATAAATAAGGCGGAGATTGAAAGACCTGTTTTTCAGCATTGGATGTAACTTTGTAATCAAATCATCCACTGCCCTGAAATCATCCCAGTAGTATCTGGATAGAGATTTTAAGAATGTGACTGTACATCCTCCAATTCTGTTTATATATTTAGAAGAAGCCATGAAATAGGAGAGCATAACATCTCTGCTCCTCTCAGGGAAGGAAGAGTCAAATATATTGTAAATCTTTCTTCCATTGAGCCCTATTTTTTCCATCGTAAGATATTTTTCCATATCCATTCTTTCAATCTTATCCGCAAGAAGAAATCTACCACTCAAATTTGAAAACCGGGAAAAATCGTATATTCTGCCTTCCACTCCCACGATTTTTCCCCTTTTTTTGAGCCAGTAGGGGACAATTACTGGAAGAAGAGGAAAATTATTATCTAAAAATGGAGTTATTCCCCATACCGAAAAATCTCCGATTATAGGGGATAATTTTTCCCACAATTTTTCTCTTATTTTCATATTTCTTATTGAGATTAAAAACCCCTCAAAACTCATATACTCTCCAATTTTTGTCGTGTTTTTCAAAAATCTTCTTCTGTATTTCTCGCCTATTTTGATTGGTAGATATAAATCCTCAATCATCTATAAACGCTGTAATCATATAACAAATCAATCAACTTTTTTGCCAGTTTTTCATCAATTACACCTTCCTCTCTCTTCTTCAATATGAAATCCTTTGCTTCTCTAATTCCAAGATTTGATGCCTTTGCATATATTGTTCCTTTTAACGAGCCCTGAACTCCCTCCGGTAGCGGGGATAGAAGTTTTCCCAGCATATATCGGAACTCATAATCCTTTCTCATATTCAACTTTCTCTTTCTTTTCACAAAACCTCCATGTTTTGCATCATAATATAAATTACGGTCAAAATTCTTCCAAATCGCTCTGATATCTTATTTTCTCTCCTTTTATGGCAACGGGATACCTTCCTGTGAGGCATCCAAGACACAAATCCTCCCTTGGAATTCCAATCGCCTCAACAAGCCCCTCTATGCTCACATACCCGAGAGAATCCGCTCCTATTATTTTTCTTATCTCCTCAACACTTCTGTTTGTTGCAATAAACTGGTCACGGGTTTTCATATCAATTCCAAGATAGCATGGTGCAATTATTGGTGGCGAGCCAATTCTCACATGCACTTCCTTGGCTCCTGCATCTTTGAGCATCTTTACAATTTTTCTCATTGTATTGCCCCGAACAATAGAATCATCCACAAGCACTATTTTTTTACCTTTTATCACGGATTTTACAGGATTCAATTTCATCGTTATCTCCTTTACCCTGCTCTCCTGCGATGGAAGAATGAATGTTCTTTCAACATATCTGTTTTTCATCAATCCCTCACCGTATGGTATGCCACTTTCTTCTGAATAGCCAATCGCATGTGCCCTTCCAGAATCCGGAACTGGAACAACATAATCTGCCTTCACGGGATGCTCTTTTGCAAGTATTTTTCCAATATTTTTGCGAACTTCATAAACACATCTCCCATCTATTATGCTATCTGCTCGTGCGAAATAAACATATTCAAACATGCAATGCGCCTTATGCTTTTTCTTGAAAATATAATGCGTGTAAAATCCGTCTTTCATTATTTCCACAATTTCACCGGGAGATACATCCCTTATAAATTTCCCTCCAATTGAATCAAATGCAACGCTCTCCGAGGCTATTCCATATCCTCCATTCATTTTCCCAATGGATAGAGGTCTTATTCCAAGAGGGTCACGAATTGCAAATAATCTGCCATCTATAAGCAGAACAAGGGAATATGAGCCTTTTAATCTTCGCACAGCATTTTTTATTCCTTCAATTACTCCATGCTTTGTAATCTCGTAAGAGAGCAATCTTGCTATTACCTCACTATCCGATCTTGTTGTGAATGCCGAACCAATTTTAGATAGAAAGTTCTTCAATTCTTCAACATTTACAATTTCTCCATTATGGGCACCCGCTATCTCATGCTCAGAAGTATATATGTAGATGGGCTGGGCATTTTCAATTTTTGAACCCCCAGTGGTGGAATATCTGACATGCCCAATTCCCACATTTCCATTCAATTTATTCAGTTCTTCAATATGGAATACCTCATGAACTAATCCCATACCTTTTATCAAAATTATCTTTCCATCACTGTAGGTTGCAATTCCGGCAGATTCCTGACCCCGATGCTGCAATGCACGAAGGGAGAAATATAAAAAATGAGATACAGAATTATCAGAGATAAATCCAGACACTCCACAATACTCATTTCTTTTTCTTAGCCCAGGAATAGGACCTTCTTTTAGGTGAAGGGTATCCACAGTATGAGCACCTCTTTGTATGAATATTATATGACCTATGCCCACATCTTCTACACACTATATGTGTCTTATTTTTGCTTTTCTTACCCATTGATGGTGTGCCTCTCATTTTCATTCACCTCAGGGTGGAGAGATGTATATTACATTATCTCCTCTAACTATAACCACATTCAATATTCCCTTTGACTCACCATTGATTATCTCCTCAGTGTTTTTAAGCACAAGGTTTAGATGCTGGTCATAGCCATCAAGTATCCCACGATATTCTTTTCTTCCTTTCATGGCTACTAAAACTGACTTATTAAGGCTTTCGTGAAGCACATGGAGCGGTTTTTGCTGTTCGGGCATATTTATCATACCCTTGTATTGGATACCCCTATTTAAATTTTCCTTTATGAAAAGAGATTATTAGGAGATAAATCTTTTTTAGTGTGAATCTCATACCCTCAGGATGAAGGTAAATGAAATGTTCCCCTCAATACAGGGGGAGGGAATATATATTGGAATTCCGATGTTCTTTGTTCGCTTTACAGGTTGCAATCTCAGATGCACATGGTGTGATACAAAATATGCATTTTATGAGGGGAAAGAGATGAGCATTGGTGAAATTGTAGAAAAAATAGAAGAGAGTGAAATGGAGTGGGTCTGCCTTACAGGTGGAGAGCCTCTTCTCCAGGAGGATATTTACAAATTAATTGATAAGATAATAGTAAATCATAAAATTCTGATTGAGACAAATGGCTCAATTTTAATTGACAAATTGCCCACAGAGGAAAATCTGGTAATTTCGCTTGATATAAAAACTCCCTCATCGGGAATGGAAAAGATGATGAAATTTGAGAATCTGGAATATCTCGGACCGAAAGATTTTGTAAAATTTGTAATTTTTGATGATAGAGACTTTGAATATGCTAAGAATATCATAGAAAAATATGAAATTGAGAGAGATATAGTGTTTCAGCCAGTTGGAGGGATAAATTTGAGATGGCTTGCAGAGAGGGTAATAAATGAAAAAATTAATGTGCGAGTTCTCCCTCAACTGCATAAGATAATATGGGGTGAAAAAAGAGGTGTCTAAAATGAGCATGTATAGTGAGGAAGATGGAAAATTTGCGGTTAAAACAGCAAGGAAAGTTGTTGAGTTCTATTTAGAGCACAAAAGCACGCCTTACATAGAATTTCCAGAGAAATTCAGGGAGAAAAGAGGTGTATTTACAACAATTTCAACATATCCAGAAAGGAATTTAAGAGGATGTATTGGGTATCCTGAGCCAGTTTTGGAACTTGAAAAGGCACTTGTGCAGTCATCACTATCTGCAGCTTTTGAAGACCCAAGATTTCCACCTTTGAGAAAAGATGAAATTGATAGAGTGGTATTTGAAGTATCAATTCTAACTCCTCCAGAGGAGATAAAAGTGAAAAAAAGAAAGGAATTATTGAAGGAGGTAAAAATTGGAAGGGATGGACTAATAGCAGAGCGTGGCTTTTATCGTGGTCTTCTATTACCGCAGGTTCCTGTGGAATGGAAATGGAATACTGAAGAATTTCTCTCGGAGACATGCTGGAAATCAGGATTGCCTATGGACTGCTGGCTTGATGATAATACAAAAATTTACAGATTCACGGCTGAGATATTTGAAGAAGAAAAGCCTAGAGGAGAGGTCAGGAGAAAGGAATTATGAGGTATGAGGGTAGATTTTACTATCATGGCGAGATAACCGAGGGATGTATAGAAATTGAAGATGGAAAAATAAAGAGGATAAAAAAGACCATGGATGGATGTGAGAAAATAAGTGGTGTAATTCTTCCCGGAGGTGTAGATATTCATGTTCATTTCAGAGATCCGGGATACACACATAAGGAGGATTTTTACACCGGAACCATGGCAGCAATTTTTGGTGGGATAACATTTGCTATGGATATGCCAAACACAGAGCCACCTGTGGATAATGTTGAAATATTTTTGGAGAAATTGAAAAGGGTTTCAAAGAAAGCAAATATTGATTTTTCTCTCTATTCCATGCTAAATGAAAACTCCGAATTGCTCAAGGATTACAATCCTGCCTTTAAACTCTATATGTATGAAAATGATATAAGATACGAAAAAGATTCTTTCATATCGGTGCATGCTGAATTGAGAGACTGCATAAGAGATTCCAAAAATTTAAAAGACCATGATTTTGCAAGACCAGAAAAATGCGAAGTTAAGGCAATAAAAAAATTGATTGGAAAAGGGAAATACCATATTGCACATATAAGTTCAAATGATGGTGTAGATATTTGTAAAATTGCTGGATTTACTTGCGAGGTCACACCTCATCATCTTCTTCTCCATAGAGACATGGATTTAGGTGCCTTTGGAAAAGTAAATCCTCCACTTCGTGAGAAATGGATGCGTGATTTGCTATGGGACCTCCTTCTTGAGGGAAGAATAGATATAGTTGCAAGTGACCATGCTCCTCATACAATTGAAGAAAAAGAAGAAGATTTTGAAAATGCACCGCCGGGAATTCCTGAAGTGGAAACATATATTCCAATATTTTTATATCTTGTGAAAATAGGAAAAATTAATATAAGAAGGGCAGTGGAAGTTTTGATGGAGAAGCCTGCAGAATTAGTGGGCGTTAAAAAGGGGAAGATTGAGGTGGGGTATGACGGGGATTTGATAGGTGTGAATTTTAAGGATATAAAAAAGATAAGAAATAGGGATTTACACTATAAATGCAACTGGACACCCTACAAGAATTTCAACGCAATATTTCCTCATACTGTTATTTTAAGAGGTGAGAGAATATTGGAGGAGGGAGAATTCATAAAGGAGAAATCTGGTAGATTTATAAAAATCAAGACATCCTCCTTAAAATCCGTGCAATTTCATTAAAAGCACGATTAACACCCTCTCCTGTTTTTGCACTTGTTATATAATAATTTCTTGCAAGTATCTCTGCTGCCCAGGAAGCCACATCATCTTCCGTCATCTTCCATTCAAGGTCGCTTTTATTGGCAAGCAATATAACGGGAATTTCTTTCTCTGCTCCTTCAATTGCAACATTTACCCAGTCTAAAAGTGACTTGAATGTGTCAGGTCTGGTTAAATCTCCGACAACTATAACTCCACTCGCCCCATAAAAATAAGCAGTCTTAATAATTTGTCGGAAACCTGCATCCCCCATTACATCCCATATTATCAAATCAACAGGGTCATTGTTTATTATTGTTTTCTTCTTATATATATTTGTTCCTATCGTAACGAGGTACTTATCTGAAAATAAATTATATACATATCTTTTGATGAGTGATGTCTTGCCAACCATCGGCTCACCGGCAAGGCATATTTTAAATTTGTAAATCGCCATGAATACACACCAAGGGGCAATATTATTTATGGTAAATAAACTTTTTCATAATTTA
>CAZVSZ010000075.1:0-6518 GCA_964630095.1 uncultured Thermoplasmata archaeon
AACTATGTATTTTTCAATTGCCATTTTTCTGCACTTTTAACTTGACATTGACAATCCTGAGCCAATGCAGAAAAGCATAAGACGATTCAGAGCAAAAAATAAGAGAATGAAAAAAGAGATAGATGAAATCCAAAGAGAGATAAACGCAATAATAGAGAGCAATGAAGAGGACAAGAAGACGAGAGATCGAGTAAAAACGATAAAGGGAGTAGGAGATCGTTTAGTCGGAGCGATAATAGGAATAATGGACAGTTATAAAGGATTTGAATCTGCAAAAGAGGCTGCGTCATATGTGGGAATAACGCCTACGTTAAAACAATCCGGGGAATCGGTAAAAAAGAGAGGCAACATAAGTAAGATGGGAAATAAATATATCAGGTCATTACTAGTAATGTGTGCAAGATCAGCAATGAAATATAATCCTCAATGCAAAGTACTTAATGACAGATTAGGGAGTAAGGGCAAGAAATACTGTGAACGATCAGTTGCGGTGGAACATAAGTTATTGAGACAGACATACGGAGTGATAAAGAACGGGCAGAATTACGATGTGAACTATGTTGCCAAGAAACAAGAGATTTTTGTATCTGCTTGACACAGTACATGCTGAACTCGTTTCGGGATCTCAGAGATTCCGAAGCAGATTCGTAATTATAAGAAAACAGCCCTCCTGCACTAAACCTTGGCGGACAGGCTAAGCAATCTCACATAGTTCACTACTTACTTTTTAATTATTAGTTTGTACATCTCACTTCTCAGGGATTGCTTCACACAAGATAAGCATGCAAGAACTATTCGAAGTGACTCGGTGAGGTGGTAAATATGTCAGTATCTATCTACCAAAGTGAAAACTTGACAGTACGTAAAGAATCATTTATAATCCTTGTACTGCAACCCTAACTAATAGAAGGTTGAGAATGAGTCTTTAAAGGATAAGATTATTTTTGAGGCAAAGCGGGAGTTTACAGAAGCGGGCATTGATTTTTATAATATTTATAAAGAGTTAGGAGGATGAAGATGGAGATAGCCATTTTAAGTAATGTTAATATTGATTTAGCAGAATCTCCTTTGAAAAAACTGTTCGGTGAAGATGTTAATGTATACAAAGCCGGATTTAACCAATATGTGCAGGAATTGATGGATCCCAATTCCGAATTTTACAGAAGAAAACCAGAAATAGCGATTCTTCATCTTGAGGGTTTTTCTCTATTTTCCAATATTTTTTTTGACCCGTTTAACTCAACTGATATTGCGAAGCAAGCGGCGGAAGAGGCGGACCAGGTGGTAAACCTAATTATTGAGGCAAGCAAAAGGCTTCCTTCAACTTTTTTCATTGTATCAAATTTGGTAATCCCTCCAACAAATCTTCTTGGTAGCTTAAACTTCAATCATGAGTTGAGTCTGCATAAAATTGAGTATAGATTCAACGATACGCTGTTCAGAAGGAAGCAGGAATTACAGATTAGCAATTTTGTCATCCTTGACTGGAGGTCTATAGTTCTGGAGCATGGATTTAACAACATATATGACCAAAAATATTGGTATCTCGGAAGGATTCCATATAACAAAGTTGGATTCGAGTTACTTGCAGGTGAGATCTTCAGGTTGTGGAAAGCAAGTAAGGGTAAAGTCAAGAAAGTCATTGTACTTGATCTTGATAATACACTCTGGGGCGGCATAATCGGTGAAGATGGCATTGAAGGTATAAAGATTGGAGAAGACGGAGTTGGAAAGGCATACCGGGATTTCCAGAGATTGCTGAAATCCATAAAAAACAAGGGGGTAGTGCTGGCTATAGCAAGTAAGAATAATGAACAGGATGTCAGGGAAGTATTTGAGAATCATCCGATGATGGTGCTCAAACTTGATGATTTTGTGGCAGTTAGAATAAACTGGCTACCAAAGAGCCATAATATTAAGGAAATTGCAAAAGAACTCAATCTCGGAATCGATAGTTTTGTGTTCATAGATGACAATCCCGCAGAACGACTTGAAATTAAGGAGGAACTACCTGATATAAATGTTCCGGAATTCCCTGAGGATCCTGTTGAATTGCCTTACTGGTTTCTCAAATTGTCAAGGACATATTTTGATAAGCTTGTTATAACACATGAAGACAAACTTCGCTCACAACTCTACAAGGGAGAGGCTGAGAGGCATAAATTTAGTTTGGAATTCAAGGATATGCACGAGTTCCTCAAGAAGCTAGGTATGAGGATAATAGTTACAAGAAACCACAGATTGATGATACCGCGGATTGCCCAGCTAACTCAGAGGACAAATCAGTTCAATTTGACAACAAGAAGATACACAGAAGCTGATATAAGGAAATTTATGGAATCTGGTAATAAGATTATTTATGATGTTGAAGTTATTGATAAATTTGGTAGCAATGGTATAGTAGGAGTAATAATCGTTGAACTTAAGGATAAAGTAGCATATTTTGATGTCTTTTTACTTTCCTGTAGGGTAATTGGTAGAGACGTAGAGGAAGGATTCGTATGGTCAGTTTCTCAGGACCTTACAAAAACTAATGGCATAAAGAAAATTGTGGGAGAATACATACCAACCAAAAAGAATCAAGTGTCAAAAGACACATATAAAAAGCTTGGTTTCACACTTGTTGAAAAGGATACCGATGGAAAAACTTTTTGGGAGATGGATATGGACAAAGAACAAATTAAGAAGCCTGACTGGCTTAAAATAGAGGAAAACTATGGATAAACTTAATAGAAAACTTGCTGAGAATGTGAGTGAGGTATTTGAAATACCTGTAAATGAGCTCTCTCTTGATACCGGTAGAGATGATATTGATGCATGGGACTCGTTGGGACACCTGAATCTTATGATGTCATTAGAGAAAGCATTTAAGGTGAAATTTAAGGCAGAAGAAGTAGAAAATTTTGAAACTCTGAGAGATATCCAAGAATGGCTCAAGAAAGCAGGAATAATATGAATTTGGAAGTGTACATTTCTCCATTGAAATTTCCATTAGATACACAAATACGTGTGCTTTTGGGTGGAATAAAATACATTTGGGAGACCATTGGTAAGAGAAACTCAAGGCCGCCAATGTTTAAACGACCTGAAATCCCGATTACAGAGTTGAAAGAAGCACTGATAGAGATAGGGGTGAAGCCTGACAGCAACCTGTTTATTCATAGTGGAATTGGGAACATAGGTATTATTAAAGGGGGACGTAAAAAGGCATTTGAGACATTAACAAACCTCATAGATCTTGAAA
Organism: uncultured Thermoplasmata archaeon; assembly: GCA_964630095.1. Classification (GTDB taxonomy): domain Archaea; phylum Thermoplasmatota; class Thermoplasmata; order Thermoplasmatales; family Aciduliprofundaceae; genus CAZVSZ01. Next base: position 3,245 of record CAZVSZ010000075.1, read on the forward strand.
AAGCCAATATGGTTTTCCCAACATTCTCATATTCACCCACCGTTTTAAAATACTTAGGGTCAAATCCTATTTTCGATGTAAGGGAATCGCCATCTTTTATGGGTAGTTTAAGTCAATACGCATTAAAAAGCGGTCTTGGAAAGCGGAGTTTGCACCCGACCCATTCTGTACTTGCTATTGGAAAAGATGAGGATGAGATTGTGAGCACTCACCACCTGGATATTTTTCCATTTGGAGAAAAATCGCCTTTTTTTAAACACATGGAATTGAAAAATTCACAGATTCTTCTCCTCGGTGTAGACATGGAATCACTTACAGCCATTCATCTTATTGAAGATATATTAAAAGAAAGATTCCCCATAAAGATTTACCTTGATAGAATTTTTGAGGTTAAATGTTTGAATTACGAAGGTAGAGAGGTTATCGTCAAAACGCTTGCACACACTCCGTTTATTCACCTCGCAAGAAAGACCAATAGATTTTTTAATATACTTTTGGAACACGGTGGAATAATTGGACATAAATCCGTTGGTCTATCAACTGCTACGTTAATTGATGCCCGTAAATTCTTTGAAGTTTTAAGAGACTTAGCATTAAGAGGAAAAACTGTCTATGGAAGATTATAGGGGAAAAGATAACATAAGATTGGAACTCGCAAGTAAAGCCCATGTAGGTTTGCTGTCATCTAATCTGGAAAATACATTTGATAAAATTCTTGGATTTGACGGAGAACGGAGAAGTGAAGGAAAAGAAAATGGATTATAAAAGAGAGGTAAAACTTGCCTTTGTGGGAATAAACGGCGCCTTAATTGAAGTGATAGCCCATGAGAGAGGATTCACGGGTGTATAATTTGCTTAAAAGATATGGGACTTATGTCTATCATATCTATTTATTTGTTGATAATATTTACTCCGAAGTCAAGAAGTTTAAAAATGCTGGATATCTGATTATAGAACCTCCCTCTCTTGCAATTGCCTTTAATGAGAAAAATGTTGCTTTCCTATTTAGCAAAAATCTTGGAATAGTGGAGTTTATCTGAAAATGATTACCCTTAAGTTTGATGCCCAGGAAGACATCGCTGAAAATTTTCTAAATATGCTTGGTGTAAAATATTCATCCAAAGATATTGGCAACATTGTTGTCAATTTCGGCAACAATCTAATCAAGAGTAATAAGCCTGTCCTTTATGTCCCTACTGGTCAAAAGCTGTCGTTACCCGGATTATTCCGCAATATACCGTTCCATTTCCTCGCAGACAAAATAGGGGAATTGGATAAAGTTTATTGGGATACGGGAAATGAGCCTGTATTTTACAGACTCAAGAGTAAAAATGTGTATGTCTTTCGCATAGATATCCTGAATTCAAGTGCCTATTTCATGAATCTTGAACACGAAAAGGGAGCAGAGCTGGATAAGCACGAAAGGGTGAAGAGGCCTGCGAATTTCGATCCGAGCCAGCCCGTTATAAACTACTATGTTTTATGGCTTAAAGAATTACTGGAAATCATTGCATCAGAAGAAGGCATCCATCTCCAATTTGAACCTTTGTGGAGAGGTCATAAATTTGCAGTAGTCCTTACACACGATGTTGATTATATAGGTGCGTGGCGTTTCTTTTCGCTTTATAGATTACTTGAGGAGTTAAAGTCAGGGAAGCTAAAAACTTCTTTCAGGCTTGGATTGCAAAGTCTAAATCCATTTGCCCGGAACCCTTTGTGGAGCTTCGAAAGACTAATAGAAATTGAGAGGAGGCATGGCGTTAAGTCTACATTCTTTTTCCTTGATTCGCCCGGCAATTCCCTGACTGCATTTTTAAAAGGAACTTCAACTTATTCCATTGATAAACAGGAACTGGCCTCACTCTTCAAATTCCTTCTCGAATATGATATAGAAATTGCACTTCACGGAAGCTACAAATCCTATAAGTCAAAAGAAATGATGCTGGAGGAGAAGTTGCACCTTGAAAAGGTGACAGGTAGAGAAATTGAAGGCATACGTCAGCATTATCTCCGATTTTCCTATCCAGAAACATGGCGTGCTCAGGCTGAGGCAGGATTTAAGTACGATTCAACTCTTGCATATCCTGAATCGCCGGGCTTCAGGTCAGCTGTTGCGGCTCCATATTTTCCAATGGTAAACAATGAAAAGTTGCCGATTCTTGTGTTACCACTTCACTTGATGGACAGAACTTTTACCAAATATTTCAGGGCTGATATAAAAAGTGCTTTTTTGAAGCATATTGATAAAGTAAAGGAAGTGAATGGACTTTCGGTTATATTATGGCACAACTCAAGTGTTGATGAGCTTGGATTCAATGGTTACTGGAACTCCTATGATTACCTGATTAAATATTTGCTTGAAAAAGATGCTTGGGTTACCAACGCCATCTCGCTATATAACTACTGGATTGAAAGGATAAATTTTCTAACTCAGATGTAGCATATGAGCCTGGTTGAAAATGTCTTTGCGAGCTCCTTTGACCTAAAAGCAAAATGGGTATTTTTTAAGATATACGTTTCTGGAATGGCTTTTAAGCACGGATGGATTATAGAATTGAATCTAACAGATTCATATTTGGTAGATGCTAAAAAGGAGAAGAGTATGAACTGGAATCTTTTTACTCGTGGTGATTTCACAAGATTTACGATATCTCCATAGTGCTGGATTGCTTGAATTCCCGCATGTCGAGGAAGGAAATTGCGGAAAAGATAAGGAAATCGGACATTTTCCTTCTTCTGTCGGAAGAGGAGGGATTCGGTATGGTCGCTGTCGAATCAATGTTATCGGGAATACCTGTAGTACTCTCTCGTTCCGGAGGATTCGTTAATATCGTAGATAATGAATACAACGGACTATTGGTTGAAGGGAATGATTATGATGCCGCTATAGAAGCGATAAATAGGTTGCTCGAAGACAAAGAATTCAGGGAAAATATAATAAAAAACGGATTGAAGTCCGGTAAAAAATATACGAGAAAAAACATTGTGAAAAGATTTGATACTCTATTTTCACAATTTGCTTGAAAAGAGCCAGTTTGAATAAAAGAGGGGCGATAAAATCGCCCCTCTTTCATCCCTTATGTGGATTATTTAAGGATTGTCAGAGATTTTGTGAAAGAACCTTCGCTTGTGTTTAGCTTGATAAAATAGATTCCGGGTAACAAATTTTTCTCCATGGTAATAGAGTGATTTCCTGCATCTTGATGTCCGTTGTATATATTCTCAACAAGAACTCCCGCCATATTGAACAATGAAATCTTAACATTTCCATCGT
>CAZVSZ010000076.1:0-6491 GCA_964630095.1 uncultured Thermoplasmata archaeon
ATCAAGCATCAGAACATCAAACTCCAATGTGAATCCACAATCTTTTATATCCTTTGCATTTTTATTTATCCCTTGCATTTCGTGCAAGTCCATCCACTCATACTCCAATTTGTCCTCATAGCCGTTAAAATTCCCCTTTGTTGCAAGAAAATATAAGTTCTTCGCCTTGAAGCCATTTCCAACAAATGTCGGCGTTTCTAATTTATCATCACTGAAATTGTACTTGAGAACCAATTCCTTAACCACATAATCATTATTTCCCATTTTCTCGGCATAAATATATGGATTAGTTCGCAGTTCATCAATCTTAAGTGCTCCGCCACCTGGGACATATAGGTAATTATCTATATATTCTAAAATTTCAACTTTGAAATTCCCATCACTTTTTTCACTTCCATTAGTGATGTTTATATCGTAACCACTTATATTGTTATATGCAGTTCTCTTTATAAAAGCAGTGCTGTTAGTTGTATTCCAATTCACATTTGGCATCTTGAAATTACCCTTGGGCTGGAAATAGGTATCCTGGATGGAAAGGTAAAACGCATATGCTCCTATAAGAATACCTATTATTATCACTATGATAATCCCCGTAATTAACTTTTTTATTCTATTTTTTCTCCGCTCCTCTCTGAGATTCTTTATTGTTTCATCCTCTTCACGCCCGGTCATTTTAATATCCCTCATGTGGGGAAATTAGATGAATATAAAAACATTTTTGATATAAAAATCATCATCATCTCACAAGTATGTAAAGTAATGATATCTATCCTTGAAACAGGAAAATATTTAAATTATATTTTGCTATGCTTATTAGATGAGAATACCAACTTCAGTATCGGCATTTGATACAATTGTGAAGGGAGGAGTTCCTTCGGGATCAGTTGTAATTCTGGCGGGAGAGCCGGGGGCAGGTAATATTGAATTTTCTTATACATCGGCTGCGAAATTATCCATCGCAAGGAAGGATGAGAGATTCAGAAATCTGATGATTGAAGATTCTAATGATATTTACATACCTGAGGGAACAACATATATATCCTTTTCAAAGAGCAGGGATGAGGTTATGAGAGCAGTGGATATTACCTTCAACGAAGATCTGGCAATGGCAATGAAAGACAATCTTATTTTCAAGGATTTCTCAGTTGAATATTTCAGAAACAGTATAGTGCCGAGAAAATGGGTATCCAATGATGTAAGCGAGTTTTTCAGGAGAAAGGGAGAACTGCTTAAGGAATTTGTGAAGTTTATAGATGAAAATTCAGATAAAAGAATTGTGATAGTTGATTCTCTAACAGATTTGGTAACATCCCCAAGGATAAACATAAGGGATTTAGTGGATGTAATAAAGGGATTGAGAAGAAACGCAAAAAAATGGAACAGTGTAATCTATCTTCTTCTCACTCTTGGAATAGCTGATAAGAAAGATGAGAATCTTCTGTTTGATTCAGTTGATGGAGTTATGCTCTTTGAATGGCATTCTTCCACTAAATACTCTAAAAGATACCGTCACATGTATGTTCTAAAATTTGTCGGACTGATGTCGCATCTTGAAGAAGAGAGAATTGCAAGATTCAACACAATGCTTAACAGGAAGAACGGGTTCGTGGTTGTAAATACTGAAAAGATTGGGTGATAAATATGAGAATCAAAACAGGAATAGGGGGACTGGACGATATGATGGATGGCGGATTTCCAGACGGGCATTCGGTGGCAGTTATAGGCAGTTTCGGAACGGGGAAAACGACATTTGCAATGCAGTACATCTGGGAAGGCTTGAAAAATGGTGAAAAATGCATATTTTTAACGCTTGAAGAGGATGAAAAGAGCATAATGGAAAATGCCCGAAATTTCGGCTGGAATTTTGAAAAATATTTAAATGATAATCTTTTGCTTATAAAATTAGAGCCGGAGGATGCAAGAAGCAGTGTTGAGAGACTGGAGGGAGAAGTTCCGGAGATAATAAAGGAATTCAATGCAAAAAGGATTGCAATAGATTCTGTGAGTTTGATAAGCATGCTGTATGAGAAGGAGGATGAGAAAAGAAAGGCATTATTCTCACTGAGCAGAAGCATAAAGGATAGTGGTGCAACGGCAGTATTCACTGCGGAGGTTGACCCAAAAAATCCCAATGTGAGCAGGGATGCCCTTGTTGAATATGTTGTTGATGGTGTCATTCTCCTATCATTCAGGGAGGTGAATAACAGATTGATGCTAACCCTGAAAATTCTGAAGATGCGGAGGACGAAGCATTCAAGAGATGTCAAGCCATACAATATAACTGAGAACGGAATTGAAGTTCTCTCCGAGTCAGAGATATTCTGAGGTGAGATTATGGAAAAGGGAGAAATTAAGAAGGTCGTAATGGAATATTTCGGGATAAATCCCACAACGAAAGTTCCAAAGAATTTGGAAATAAGAATAACGAGAGGAGAGGATTATAGGGGAGATGAGGATGTTAAGAAAATAAAAATACCTTGGGAGAGTCATATAGGGAATATTTCGGGGGTGGCAAGAATTTCCCCTCTGGATTTGATTTACTATCTCAATATGGATTACACAGATGAAAATTACAGAATTGCAATAAATATGTTAAAGGGACTGGCGAAGATTTATGGAGGATATTTCGTTGAAATTGTGGGAAAAGATAAATATCTGTTAATTAATCCCAGATATAAGAGGTGATAAAAATTAAAGAAAAGATGATTAAAAATATAATTGAAGGAATAAAGTTAGATGTTTATGTTGAGAGTAAAATTCCGGAGATGCATGTATGTGCTTTCTGTGGCAGGATTGGATACAAAAATCTTCCAATGAAAAAAATTGGAGAGAAGTGGATATGCATAGATTGTCTAAGGGAATTAAAAGAAGCCTTAGACTCACTTGAGGAGTGGGAGCAGGAGTTATCTCTCAAGGATGAGTTCAGAAGACAAATAGAAAAAGAGTTCAGTCAGTGAAACTTTCACCCTTTACAAAGTTCTCTTTTATATAGTTGAGTATGATATCTCTGTCTCCTTTAAGATGGGATTCATACCACACAGGTATCAACTTTAGAAGAATTTCTCTAATTTTATCAATGGATACTTTTCTCACAAATTCATCGTAGAGTATATACTGGCTGTAAATTCTCTTCCATCCAGAATATTTATAGTATTTCTCTCCTTCAAAGAACTCAAAGAGCATTCTAAGTTTTTCTCCATCCTCCGTATTGTAATATATTATTTTCAGTGAATCTCCGGTTCTATTTTGCTCCCTTGTTATATCCACAAGACTTATTTCCCTCACTGTTGAAAAGTCAAAATCCTCTCTGAATCTCCAGTTATCCGGGTAAACATCAAAATGTGCCCATAGTGTGTGCGATGGTTCCATCTTAAAGTGGACATTTATCTTATTAAACTGCATCCATATTCTCCAGAAATCTCCTATAAGTTCACTGTTTATCTCACTCCTTTTCTCACTCTCCGAGGAAATATCTTTAATTATCGTCTCTCTTCTCTTTTCCAGTTCGCTCTGGAGTTTTTCAAACCAATCTCCTTCTTTTGCCATTTTAATCCCTCACTGTAATGTTATTCTTAGGATATAAAATTATCGTTATATCCATGGGGGAATCTTTGGTGACAAAAAATATTAAATCAATCCCAAATAGATTAGAATAACAGGAAATATGATTACGGACATTAGATGAACTCTCATTATTCCCAGTTTGGGAGGTAGATATCCAATAAAAGATGATATGAGAGAAAACATTATCCCTACGGGCCCTGTGAAGAGAAAGATGAGGATGAACAGTGAGATGAGAATTATTTTTGAAATCTTGCCATAACTCTCCCCGAATTTTCCCATCTTTAGTGCGAACATCTTCCCAATATATATTGTAATAAAAAAGGAAAGAAAAGAGGAGATTGCAATGGAGAGAAGAAGGAGGGTGAGAAAGGATGGAACTGAAATTAAACTTACCCACTGCTCTACAGGAACCATGGATCCAATAATATTCACTGCTTCACTTCTTGGATGGAGAATTATAAACAATGCTGCAAGATTAAATATTGAATTTGCAGTATTCACACTTCCAAGTGCCACAACGAAATTCTCACTATCTTCATCTTTGAAAAATCCCCTTGAGAGCGTTGCTCCAATTCCAGATGTGATTCCAGGCAAAAACCCCACCAAGGATCCGCTTAATGTTCCAAGAAATGATGAATAATTATTTTTTCTTGTGGTTTCTATTTTTTCAATTTTCTGTTCTGGAACTACTGCATTTCTGGATAAAAATAAAGTTGGAATTCCAAACAATCCCACAAACACAGGGAAAAGCAATGATGAATCCATATTAAGGGGTATGAAATTACCATTCAAAGGAAATGAGAAAACAATTATTCCAAGAGTTCCAGAAAGGATGATAATATCCATTGCAAAGAGCATATTTTTAATGCTTTTTTTACTTTCAAGATACAGCATGTAGAGAATTATGGATGTGAGAATTGGAGGGATGAAATATTTCAGAGAATCGTAACTTATGCAGGAGAAGAAAATCTGAAAAATAGGAAGTAGTGGCAATGCAAATAAAACTGCAAGAATTGAGCCAATTGCAGATAGATAAACTGCACGATATCCATTGCCATCCAGAAGCATGCGATGCATCGGTAACACGGATAATGCAGTATCCTCGGCAGGAGCACCTAGAAATGTTGATGGTATGAAATCAAGAAATGTGTGGGCAATCATCGCAGAGATAATGAGCCCGGCTAAATAAACTGGGTCTGTAATATTCTGTGAATATAAAAACAGGGCAATAACAGCTATATTATTCACATGAAATCCCGGAGTCAACCCCGTCAATGTTCCCAATACTACGCCTATCAGGGTAAATATAAGATAGATGAAGATATCCACGAACGGGTATTATCATCCCCTAATTATCTTTTTTGATAAAGAAATCTTTTTAAGTTCTCTTATGTCATAGAAGTAGTTAAATAAAATATTTAAAAACGGAGAATACAATTTCGGTGCTAAAACTGTGCCTGGGGTAAGTGTGTTCATGAAGGATGTTTTTTAACTACACCGGCGAGGATGCATTGAGGATATTACGGGGTAGAATGATAGAAATATTTAAAGATGAGCGGTCTTTGACAGGAGTAATTAATTTCCTTCTGCTACTGGCAATGGGCATTCCAGACTATATGTCTGATTCTATGGTCACAGAGATGCTTACAGAGTTTTTCACTAAATATATAAATCTTGGAGAATGCCATGAAAAAGAAACAATGAGATATGGGATAGTGTATGATGTTGAGAAGTTATAAATTCAGATTGTATCCAAGCAAAAAAAAAGGTGGAGAGAAAATTAGAGGGGCAGATGGAAATATGTGGATGGCTCTATAACAGATTGTTAGGGGAGATAGAGAGAGCAAGGAAAGAAGGGAGAAAGATAACGCAGAAAGATACGCAGGCATTGATAGTCAAGTTAAAAGGAGAAAATCTAGAATTGAAGAAGGTCTATTCAAAGGTTCTTCAAATGGTGAAGGGGAGAAAGATAGAGAATCCGAAGTTCTATGATAAGATGTTAAGAAGAATAAAGGGATTGCATAAGAATTTATCAAGAAAGAAGAAAGGTTCAAAGAACAGAGAGAAAACAAGAAAGAAATTAGCAGTTGCTTATGAGAAATTGAACAATAAACGCAGGAACTTCTTGCACAAGTTATCAAGGTTCTATGTAGATAACTATGATTTCATAGCAGTAGAAGATTTGAAGATAAGAAATATGATAAGAAACAGACATTTGGCAAGGAGCATACAGGATGCCTCATGGGGAGAGTTTATGGAGATGCTATCTTACAAGGCGGAAGGTGCTGGTAAGATAGTAAAGAAGGTAAATCCAAGAGGCACATCTGAAGGATTGAGTATGGATGACCCGTATAGAGATTAGTAGGGACTACCCTGATACGCCTGTGGAGAGAAGTCCCATCCGTCAGGATGGAGTAGTTCACTTGTAGGTAGTCGTAAAAATCAGCAAAATCATTATGAATTCATGCTCCTTAAGATAGATAAGAGAGATAATTTTAAATAGAATTTTTCTGATATGATATTATGAACATCGTTGAGCATTATGAATTTGGAAAAATAAGGATAAATGGAAAAATTTACACAAGGGATTTGATAATAATGCCTTGGAGGATTGTGGAAAACTGGTGGAGGAAAGAAGGGCATAGGGTGCAGATGGAAGATTTAAAAGAAATCATGAATGAAGAAATATCCTATTTTATAATCGGGACGGGATATTACGGAAGGGTGAATGTTGATAGAGATGTTATTGAATTTTTTGAAAGAAGAGGAGTAAGAGTAATTTTAAAAGAGTCTGAAGAGGCAGTAAAAGATTATAATAAATTTGCAAAAGAGGGAAAGAAAGTGGCACTTGGAATCCATCTTACCTGCTGAATTCGTTAATTAACGATTAAAAATACGATAAGAGTTAAATAGTCGTAGTAATTAAT